>LUQC01000025.1:29676-38548 GCA_001627925.1 Rhodobacteraceae bacterium REDSEA-S34_B6
ACTATAGCTATCCCAGAGTAGTGCAGGGGCTTCGTACACGCTCTCCTAGCCGAGCAAAGAATACAAGTTTAACTAAGCAATTTAACTGACAAAAGTTCTTTGGCGCAGACAGGATGTGCGGTAAACAAGGATAGCATAAAAATTTAGAGGTTTATTGGTAACAATGATTGAAATGCATAAAAGACAAATGGAGTTCTGGAAATCCAAACTGGGTATCAGTGACTATGGTGTTGCCTGGATTGCTTTCCTGAAGGGTTTGGTTATCGGTCTGCTAGTCTATCACTTTCTGATTGCTGCATAGTGGGAAAGATATGCAAAATTCTGCGTTATTGACCTGCCATTGTGGCGCTGTCGAGATAAACCTGAAACTTCCAAATGGAATTGAACATGTTCAAAGATGTTCTTGTTCGATGTGTAGTAGAAAGTATGCTGTTTTTGCCTGTGTTGACCTTAAGAATTTAGAGGTTATCAAAGGTAAGAATGAACTGAAGGAATATACTTTTCATACTCATACTTCAAAACATTGGTTCTGTTCAAGGTGCGGGATTCATACACACCACCATGCCCGTAATACACCAACTCAATATGTAGTAAATTTAGCGTGCTTGGAGGGTATAAAGGTTGAAAACTTTGCAGATGCCCCTTGGTTTGATGGACGGGAACATCCAAAGGACCGAAGTAACAAACAATTAGAAAAAGAGAACCATCGATAACTTTAGTTGAGGAAAGAATAATGAGCCTTTTATTGTTGCAAAAGCTCTTTGGCTCAGACCGGAAATGCAGTAAATAAAGATAGTCATAAGGATGTAGAGGTTTATTGGTAAATGTAGGATGTACTTACTCCAAGTTTGTTTGCCTTTTCATTCTTAGTTGCTTAGGCAGCAGGTTGGTTGATGGCACTATCAAATAAGTCGACTTAGCCAGTAAGACATGGCTTTTATTATGCTGCTATTGCGTCTTCAGAAATGGTGCTGTTGGTTGTATCGCTATAATAAATTGTAGAATACAGATGCATTAGTGGTTTATTATGAACTGTTTTAAATAATACAGGTCTACGAAATGAATAACTTAGTAGCATGGATAAAGAACAACCAAACTAGAGCAGCAGCCATTGGTGTTCTTCTTGCTGCTCTTGCCTATACGCAGTTGGCTAATAAACCTCGAAATCTTGAGGATTGCCTATTAAAAGTATCTAGAGAGGCAAAAACAGAAGAGGCTGCAACTTTAGGCAATACTACTTGTAGAATGAAGTTTAACTGATACAAAACCTGCGTTTTGCCAAAGCAACCCGAGCAAAGTTATGGTCACTGATAACAATTAAGTAATGAAACCTAGAGGTTATTACTTAATTGCACAAACAATGTTCTGCATCAGCAGTGCAATCTGTCTCGCAACAATCGCAGTCAACACAGTTATCCACGTCACCACAACCACACCTGGTACAGTTACAGTCACTGCTACAACATTCACAATTATTAATAAGGTTTTCAGAGTTCATACATCAAAGTTACACAAGTCCTGCCAAGGGTCAAACAAAATTATTATTACACTAACGCAAAGCTAATTAATTGCCCCACAGTGATTAACCATTAAGAAACTCAACCCTGCAAGCTAATATGCACACTCATCCTGTTAATATACATTTTGGGAATTTGCGATCCTAATCAATGGCAGAGGTTATATATACGATCAGGGTAGGGTGCAGTGGTCCATCAGCCCCCCTGTTTGTTGTTAATTGATGTCATACATCTGGCTAAAACTTTCGTGCTGGTTACTTCTAGGTTATAATGATTTGATGTAACCTTGATCTATCATCTGTTGAAACATTTCATTTATAGAGGTGTCCAAAGAACGGTATTCAATACCGAGCTCTTCTTTGCTTTTCGAGTTGTCAGCTCGCCACTTGTGTCCCATATTTTTTGCGATTAACCGTCTGGTCATTGTCTTATCAAGAAGCGGGCCAACCAACCATACCAACCATTTCGGCAATTCTTTGGTTGGCAATGGGTATTTTTGACCATATTTTTCTTGAAGCATTTGGGATAGTTTTAATGGTGTGGTGGTCTCTTTAAATACGATATGTCGTCCAGCCGCTTTTGAGATATATGCAGCTCGTATGTGAGCATCAGCGACATCTCTAACATCGACCATACCAACTTCAAATGGTGGAGCCCCTGACTTCATAGTTCCATCTCCGAGTTGCAAGCATATATCATGACTTGCAGATGTTGATTTTCCAGACACAGTGGGTCCCAAGACTACGGGAGGGTTGATTACAACTAATGACCAGCGCATTTGAGCATCAGCCAACTTCCAGGCTTCTCTCTCTGCAATGGTTTTGGAGTAAGAATATGGCTGATGGGAAGGTGAAGATGTGTTATTCCATATTGCTTCTGTTAGCGTATTATTTGGGGCATACTCGCATTCATCAGCATCTCCGTAAATCGCTGCGCATGAGCTTGTAAGTACTACCCGTTCAACTGAATCTGTAACATTTACTGCTTCAAGAACATTTTTAGTTCCCTCAAAGGCCGGATTGATGAGGTCTTTGACAGGATCATTGAATTTAAATAAAAATGGTGATGCCGTATGAAAAACAATATTGCAGCCCTTCGCTGCAGCATTAAAGCTTCCTCGCTCTAAAAGATCAGCTTTGAAAAGGATTATTTCACCTGGATTATTTTCTGATAACTTGACTAGATGGGCAATTTTTTGTTTGTCATCAGGGTCTCTGACGGTAGCGTGAACTGTTACCCCTTCTTCCACTAAGTGCTTAATTATCCAACCAGCAATAAAACCTGTGCCACCAGTAACTAATACTTTTTTTTTCTTTTTTATTTTGAAATTCATATGGCTCTAATCTCAAGTGATTCATACTAATTTAAAACTTAGGAATTTACTTTTGCTTTAGTGTGTTAACTTAAAGCAAGTTTTATACAACTACAGAATTTGTACTATTAATAATAGTCAGTCGGGTACTTCTCAATAATAGGAAAACAATAAACGGGATCAGGACACTGTGTGTCTCTTGACAAAACATAACTGGGAGAATCTACGATGAACATCTTTTTTCATGGAACCATTGAAGCAGGCTTTGATGTATTAAAGGCCAAAATTGAGGAAGACATGGCTGGGCCGATGGGTAAGTTAATTAGTGAATATCGCCTAGCCGATCTCGGTAACAATGAAGTCATGTGTGCAATGAATTGTACAGACATGGAACCGATGGGTGCGTTTATGGCTGATCCTGCAGAAATTCAGTGGGATAAAGATAATGGCGCAGTTTACAAAGCTTATATGATGTCGGAAATGACAGAATAGATAGGAGTAAATGAAATGGCAAAATATGCATTATTGCAATTTAAAATAAATAATGACTTTTTTGATTGGGAAAAAGCTTTTTATTCTTCGCAACCCATGGCACGAGAGGCAGGTATCTTGGAGCTATTTCATGCAAAACAGGCCGATGATCCGTCTTCCGTTGCTGTTCTAGTAACTGTTAACTCATTTGAAGTAATAGATGAATTTATGAAAAACGCTGGTGACGCTATAGCAGAGTCAGGACATATACTCGAAACAACTCAGGTAACACGTTACGAGAATTAAGATACATTGGCCTATGTTGATAGTGTTGTAAATAAAGATAGCGTTAAAGATATAGAATTGTTTTGGTGATTAATATTTGAAGGAACTATAAAAATGCTGATGATAAAGAAAATACATTTTGTACTTACAATATCATTTTTAATTTTATTACCGCTCAGTCTTAGCGCTCAACCATCTCAGGTTCCAGATGCGACTTGGGGCTCCGTAGATCATTTTAAATATACCAGTGCAGGTAAAAGTGAAACGTTCAAGAACGTTAAATTAAGTTCAAATTCCATTGCTGTTGGAAACGATATTACTGTCACTAACCTTGACACAGGTAATGAAATAGCAACCTTCAACGTTAAAAGTATTAGATATGGCCGACAGGTAAAAATGTGTTGGATTGGTGATAGCGAAGGCATGATTTCTGAAAGCTATATTACAGTCAAAGAATGTAAGCGCTAAAGGAAAAAAAGAGAGGTTCTAGAGAAACTTTAAAAAATTTGAACCAATAAAAAACTAATAGCCATACTATCTGTCGTTCTCTTTGCTAACCAAGCGAGTGCAGCATCAGTTGGATGAGCCAACCATGTACCATTAGAAGTATCATGGTTTTTGGCTCCCACTTTAGCGATGTTAATCAGTAGCTTTCCAAGAGTAAGTGGATGTATTGGCGTCTATTTGAATATCCGTTCCACCAATCCATTTCACCCCGGTGTAAGCCGCCCATTTTCCAGTACCAGAAGTCTGAGTGATTAATGCTCCTTCTGGATGTGGTGTCAGTAAGCTAACCGAAACATCTCCATCAGGGTCAACTGACATACATGTCGCTACAAATCCTACTGGCTGTTCTTGACCCACTGCAAAAGTTAGAAATTGTGTGCAGGTCGCTGCTGTGGCCTTGTGGAACCCTTCAGGTGGATTATCCCACGTCCACACATCGCTTGTAGTATTTTTTACCAGAACTCCTGTCTTGCCTTCCATTACTTCATTATCAACAGTTATTCCCGTCCCAGTTCCTCCTAAACCAGAGTGTCCACCAGCTAAAGCTAGTGTGGGCATAAGCGCTAAAATTGAACCCGCTAACATCTTTTTCATTTAATTTTCCTTTCATTTATATGTGATTTAATCAACGCTACTCTTATACAGTCAAGACGCTACAATACGGACATTAACAGTTTTATGATGCTGGAAGTATTTCTGCCCATTAATTAATCGCATCGCTACTATACCCCTGAATATACCTTGCCCCAATGAAGTAAGCTGAAAAGCTCAAATAATAGTACAAGTTTTGTAGTTGTTTTTTTGTGGGTATAATTTAACGAAATGGTTCAAACAAATTTAAAAAGGAACTTAAAATGGCATCTCAATTCTACCTTGTACATCATCACATTAAACCAAACATGTCAAAAGCATGGTGGGGGATAATCGGTGGTCAGACTGAAGAAGACAGCAAAGAATATGAGAAATCGGTAATGGAAAAAGGGTTTTTCAACCATTCGTTCATGCCAATGGGACCAGACGGGCCAATGTATTGTGTGTGGGAAGTAAAAGACGGAATATCTGCTTCTGAGTTTCAAGACTTCATTGACGGTCCTGACGGAGTTAATTTTGGCCTTGCAGCCTTAAACAACAATGTGATGCAGCTCAATTTAGAATTGACTGGCGGGCAAACACCATACGAGAGAAAATTCTAAAACCCTCACAGTCAAACTGTGATCCAAACTAAATGTCGGTGCGTACATACTATGTGTCACGACATAAATAGTGCGTGTTAACCAAGGTCAGTTAACATCTCCCTATATTTCAAATTAAAGGGGCTCAGGCATCTCCCAAGTCTGCGCCCCTATTTTGTAATCAGCTAAAATGAGAGCACCTTATTGAGCCTCAGGGTATGTTCTACTTCTTCCACCCATATTGAGCCAAACACAACTTAACTTCGGTTTCTGCTACTCTACTACATTTTAATCTTGCAGCTAGGCCATTCTTTTTTGGAGCTACAAAAATCATTGTTTGTAATTATCTTATCTTAACTATCTATTTCAGTTAGAACTGTATACCATCTACTTTAGTATTTGCGAACCTTGCACCTCTTAATTTGGCTTCTACAAAGCTTGCTCCACTTAAATCAGCATCACCAAAGTTAGTGTATTTCAACATTGCACCATTGAAGATTGCGTTTCTAAGGTCTGCCCCTCGTAATCTTGCGTTACTCAGATCTGCACCAGTAAAGTTAGCTCCACGAAGGTCAGCGTACTCTAAGTTCGCCCGATACAGATATGCCCCACTAAAGTCTGCTCTTCTGAGCTGTGCTCCTTCTAGTTCTGCATTATTAAGATCACATTCCACACACTTATTAGTTTCCAACAAGCGTGTTTCGGCGTCTTCCCCTGCGTTGGCTGAGCCAAAGGTAATTAGTGAAATAATAAGGCTACTAATAACCGGTTTTAATTTGTACATTTTTGCTCTCCATATGGTGCAATATTTATTTATCTTAAATGAACACGGGCAGGGAACAAGTACATTAATAGGACTTAGCAGCAAATTAGGCATACTTATTTTTGAGAAATCAAAGTGTAAAGCAAATATATGTGGTCAGCTGTTGGTATTTATCGCGAATCTGAATACGTTACATCTATGATCCAATTAAAACGAAATAAGTTTCACCACTTTTACATTGAATGTAAGAACGATAAGTGCCGTCACAACGCCATGGTTCCCGTTTCCGCTTTGTTGAAAGAGTATGGCGAGGACATTACCTCAGTTGAAGTACTGCGTAGGGCCAGATGTACGAAGTGTGGCTTTCAAGGGAATAGTCAAATGCGTCTGGTCTATGTTGGGAAAAGTTCTTTGGCGCAGACAGGCAGTGCTATAAATAATGATAGCCATAAAGATGTAGAGATTTATTGGTGAAAAAGATAGTATCAATAATAAAGAAAGCCAATCCGCAAAAACGATTTATGCTTGGATGGAGGTTTAAAGTTACTTTCTCTCAGTGCTCTCCACGTCACTGCCACCGCAGCCCGCGCAATTTAAAAATATTTTTCGCACGATCTGTGTAATCAGTTATAATACCGTCTACACCTAGATCGATCATATTTTCAAAATCTTCAACCTCATTTACTGTCCAAGTGCAAACCGGCAATCCTAAGCTATGCGCTTCGGCAACAAGATCTGCAGTTACATCTTTAAAATATGGACACCATAAGTGTCCACCCGCAGCTTTAATGGCCTTAGGTATAGACCCATTGAAGGAAGAGAAATCAGGTGAAATTTCTTCAGAAGGTTTATCGTATAGATCATCCGAACTTTTAGGCAGCTGAGATAAGTATGATCGCGGCATGTTTGGGGCCAAACGATTACACTCTTCTAATAACTCCCAGTCAAAGCTATGCAAAACTGTACGATTTGACAAAGATCTTTTTTCGATTTCAAAAACTATATTTTCAATAATAGTACTTTTTTTGAAAGAGGGTTCAGATTTGATCTCTAATAGTAAGATTAGATTTTGACCTTTTGGGAGACAGGCTAGATCGAGTAGATCGGTTAATTTGGGTATGCGAACATCTGATAAGAAAGCTTGTTGCGGATATAAACGACCATAAGCACTACTTTTATCTACACCGCCAACATCGAACACTTCAAGCTGAGACCTTGTAAGATTACTTATTCGGGGGCCATCTTTCGAGAGCCAATTACCCTCAGAATTTCTTGTTATCGCTTTTGATAAATAAAAATCATGAGTAATTACTGGTATTTCGTCTTTTGTAAGTAATACATCAAACTCGATCGCTATTATGTCGTTGTTTAAGATGTACTCGAAACCTTCAATCGTATTTTCTGGCATTAATCCCCTAGCGCCCCGGTGACCAATCAAGCTGATAAATCCAGGCTTTGCGTGAAAAGCATTTAGCTGAGGGAAGTTTTGTAAGTGTGGAGAATCTTTCAATGGGAAACCCTTTTCCCTATATCCGATAATTCTTAAACTTTTACATACCTTCTATAATCATAAGGTCGGTATCAACGCCCTTGTCCCGTATAGATTTTGCAGCTTGATATTCGTCACTAAAATAAAATTTTTCAGCGGCTTCTTTACTTTCAAATTCAATAAGTGTGACAATACCTGAAACGCTTCCCTCATGTCGATCTGCATGGGGACCACGGGCTAATAGCTTGCCACCGAAGCTCTCTATTAACGGCAGTGCTACAGATGAAAATTCTTTAAAAATATCTTGGTTGTTGACGCGCAAGTTTGCCATTAGGTAACCTTTTGCCATTTTATACTCCTTTACAAATTTTTAAATATTAATTGGTTTGGATAGTTCTACCGTTTGAGTTTACATTAAAATTGTTTCCGTTTAATTACAGTAAGTATATATAATATATTCTTGTTAGATAGTAATGATTTTGTACTTCCCATCAATGAGTATTTATATATTCTTTCTTCATATAATTTTATAAATTGAAAAGGTTTTGAAAGATGAGGTATGTGGGTCTTGTATTAATAGTCATAGTCGTAGTCGGTGCATTTAATGCAGCTGGTGATATAGGTCCAGCCATTGACCTTTTAGCGTTTTTATTTGTGTTGGGCATTGCTGTCGGCCACATGCTAGGGACGAAAGATGGGGATAACAGAGTTACTCGCTTTGGTGATGGTGCTGTCCGGGGTGGCTGGTTAGGGTTTCTGGTAGGGGTTATAATGATAGCGAGCAGCCCCTCGGCCGCCCAAATGGATTTTTCTGCCATAATGCCAGCATTTGCAGTGGCGGCTTTAACTCCTTTATATGGATATTTTTTAAAAATAATCTCAAAGGCAGAATAGATTGGCCAAGAATACATACGACTCAAAAGCAATTGAAGTATTATCTGGATGGTGTTTGCCGCTGCTGCGTCTGCGACTGCGTTGACCCCTGTCAATCCTGTTAACTCGATCACATTTACGATAGAGACGTTTGCCGCGTTGTTGTTGGATGTATCATTGCTTTCAACCAGATATGTATTTCCGTTAAGTTGAAACGCAACGGCACCCACCGCATCTGCATCATCGGCAGCTTTCTTTATCACGCCATTGACTGATACAGCGTCGATCCATTCAGAAAGAGTATTGATGAGACCAGCATCTGACCCGGATAAAGTTACAACACCATTTGTTACTGCAGCCGTAACCGTCTCACTTCCTCCGCCACCAGCTATCGCACTTTTTACGTCGATAGCTGTAGAATTTGCTCCTGCAGCTCCAGTTATTATGTCGATTTTATCATTATCGGCGTTGGCGGCGGCGGCC
>LUQC01000025.1:38584-51889 GCA_001627925.1 Rhodobacteraceae bacterium REDSEA-S34_B6
CTGATAATCCGTTATTTTATCCATAGAAGCCTCAGTTGATGTTCCTGCCGTGAAATAATCAAACTCATCGTCACCGGCACCACCCGTTAGGGTATCAGCGCCTGCTCCGCCATTGATTATATCATTCCCGGTTCCCCCCGAGATCGTATCGGCAGATGCCCCGCCACTTAAATTGTCATCAACGTTTGACCCTGTAATACTGTCATTCCCACTGGTGCCAGTTACGGTCACTCCGGGACCAAACGAGCTTGCATTTACGACAATACTGTCTGTGCCTGTAGCAAAGGAGGAAGCGAAAGTGAAATTTGATAAATTTATTGTTGATTGATCGGCAACAACTGTAAATACGGCAGTACCAGTTCCATCTTCTGCAACTTGCAAGGTTGCCCCAGAGACATCACTTGCGGCAATTTTTTGAGTGTTTCCGCCGCCTGTTAGCAATATGCGCTCAACGGAAGTAAGAGTTAGATTGCTTGCACTTAAATCTACGCCCGCAGCAAGAGAGAGTGTGTCCGAACCTCCACCACCTGCGTTAATGTTTATCTTGGCAGATGATCCGTCTGCATTTGTTGTAATTCGTATTGTATCATCCGATCCGTTCGACGCTATAACAAATCCATTTGAATCTGCTGTTAGTCCATCTATTTTAATACGATCCGCGGCTGATCCTGTCTGAATATTGGCTACGCCATTGGTAGTTCCGTCTAAGTTAAGTGTCGCAGATCCTGACAAATTTGATGCATTTAATGCTACTCTGGTTGAACTGCTGCCAGTGATTGTATTGGTGTTGAGATCAAAGTCACCCGTCCCGGTAACCACAACACTAGTGAGATCGGCTCCAGTTAAATCGGCGGAACTGTCAAGATTTAAATCATTTAGAAGACTTAAAGTCAGTGTTTGAACATCTACAAAGTTTAAGCCAGCAATATTAACCGATTTATCACCATTTGATGTGTTTGAATCAAAAGTTTTTAGTGTCAGTGCGTTCGTGGTAGAACTTGTTGCGTCTGTTTTATGGTCAAAAGTTGGTGCAGAAGTTGAAGAGGTTTGAGCAATTTCCGTATCGAGATAAAAATCCTGACTGTCTTTGATTGTAATTGTTTTCCCATCAAAGTTTTTCAACCTGAGCTTTACAGACGTTGCGACATTCGTAAAATCTGCTGACGTACCTGTTAACCAGAGAGTTGCGTCTGAGTTAGTATTTACAACAGTCTCAGTTGAAATATCTGCGGAGTCTATACTTACGACCAGGGGAGAGGAACCGCCTAAGGTTAACTTTTCTAAAGTTGATGCATAAAGATTAAAGTTTGTTGAATTTCCTAAAGAATTGATAGCATTAACCGTTACATCTTGGTTACTAACACTGTCTGAGAAAATCGTAGATTCCTCCGCAGCAGTAAGATTGAGAATTTGTGCGGAAGCCAAGCCATTATTAGATGTTGCGGTAATTGAGCCTGCTGATTTTATAGTAACTTTTACGGCAGAGTTAGCGTCTGTAATTGTAATGTCTGTGCCTAAAGGTGCTCTTTCATTGATAAGATTTAGCGTTCCAGTAGCATTCGTTGCGCTAATCAAATTGATACTACCCACGTTGGTAACATCTATATTTCCTTTCAAGGCACTCAAGTCCCGAAGCGTAACGTCGCCATCAATGGTAACTGCTACATTTCTGAGTGCTGAAGCAGCTGTAATATCTGCATTAGATGCTTTGTTGATTATTATGTCTTGGGTTGCGGTAGATGAGCTTAACGTGACACTTTTTCCATTTGCATTTACAAGTAGATCTTTGGTTGGGCCTGTTGTCGATAAAGTAATGTCGGCTGAAATATCTAAGTTTATATCTTTGTCTGTTTGGCCGGCAACTTTTACCGTTGAAAAATGTGAGCCTACAGAAATAGGTACACCGACATTTATCAAATCGAGTGTTTTTATTAGAGAGTTCGAATTAGTATTTTCAAAAGTGACAGTATCACTCCCGGTGATGTTTACCAAGTTCACATCAAATTCATAATCGTTACCCAACTTTGTGGCTGAAGTTGAAAATATAATTTTCTCAACGCCACTAACCGTTGGTGTGCCAATAATATCGTCATCAGCGGTTATTGTTAGTGTATCGTTATCGTAAGGGTCCGTATCAACAATTCGTGTGCCCGATGTCAAAGTCGAATTTGTTGCAGTTATCGTGTCGTTTACTCCAACCAAACCGAGGTTTTCCATTTCGGCGACAACCACCACTGAATTTGAAGTAACAGGAACCGTTGATGCATCGTCAGTAGTTGTTGACGCGTTGTCAGTAGTTGTTGTGACTGTTGTGCATATTGTATTGCTTCCACAACTTGAAAGTATCATTGCAAGCAGGGGATAACTGTAAGCTTTTTCTTTAAGCTTTGTTAGTAGATCTTGAATGCCCGTCAGACCTCCAGTCAAATTCTTATTTATTATCGATGATACCATTTTGCTTTTAATATCTTGCTGTTAAGAAACTATTCAGAACACACTTATGGAACACAACGACGTAACGATCAAAATGTATAGATAATCAAAGTTTTTATAAATTTTCTAGTTTGTCTATTTAATTGATTTCTGCGAAGTTTGCTAATGGTAAAGGCAATAACATCATATCAAAATAAGAAGATGCAGATTACGTTAATTTTTATCAATCTGGTGAACAAAAAATGACTTTAATAACATGGGTTCTTTTGGCCTCTGCCTGTTTAGCTGGTGCAGCCTCGCCTGGCCCCAGTGTCGCGTTATTATCTAAAACAGTTATGGATGGAGGACGTCGAGCTGGTGTAGTATTCGGCTTGGCTCATGGTCTTGGCATTTTTTTCTATGCGTTTTTAGTCGCATTTGGTTTGAGTGTTACGCTATCTTTTATTCCTTTTTTGATAGTTTTTCTTAACGTCGCTGGCCTAATATTTTTTCTTTGGCTAACATATATCATGTTTAGCTCAAGTTTTGCAGTTTCAGACTCAGGCCAACAGAAATTTCAAATATCTAATACTTTATTTGGAAATTTTGGATCTGGATTTTTAATAGTATTCCTAAACCCTAAAATTGCTCTTTTCTTTTTGGCAATTTTTACCCAGTTTTTGGGTGACGCGTCGTCATTTCAAGAAAAAGCAATTATGGTTTCTACTGCAACTATTGTTGATACCAGTTGGTATATTTTGCTTACTTTCATTATTGCACTGCCAAAATTTAGGAAATTCCTTCAATCAAGGGCTAGGGTTTTCGAGTTTACACTGGGATGTTTTTTTATTGTTTTTTGTTTATTGTTGGGACATAAAATTCTTGCTGAAATTTCAATCTAATCTATGCCCAATAATTGTATTACTTTATTAAATTCAAATTGCATCAAATCTTGGTGCAATGAGTTTCGCTGCATCTAGTAGGATATCTTCTCGAAAGTGTGATGCAACCAGTTGAACTCCTACAGGGCGATTTTCATTTCTATCCGTTGTAACAGTCAATCCCGGTAGACCCATAAACGGCAATCCAATTTGTAATATTTGATCTTCAATTATTTGTTCAAAATGCCCCTCTGATTCTAAATCCTTAAGGTCGTCAAAAGGTAGAGAGCATGAAACGGGGCACAATAGAAGCGGGTAATCAAATAGAAATTTTTTCCATTTTCTTGTCAGATTAGCGCGCTCTTGAAGCGCATCCATAATTTGATCCGTACTTTTGTATTCGGAAATTTTTCTTAAACGGTCATAAATAATAATGGCATCTGGGTCATTTTCTTTTGCCACTAGATGTTTTGCACTTTTGTCCATTTCCGCCATCCAAAGTACTAACTGGTTTTCCATTGCACTACGCAATGGTGGTATTTTAACTTCGTCTACTTCCCAATCAGCCTGCTCAAATTTTTTGAGTGCGGCGCGAAGTGCCTTTTGAATTCTGGGATCAACTTTTATTCCCTCTGGCGAGTCGCAAAAAGCAATGCGTTTTAAATAAGGTTTGCCTTTTAGTGGCATATCGACTGACCAGGGATCCCGATGGTCGTGATTAGCCATTGCTTGAATGCCGAGTTCTAGGTCTTCAATTGTTCTTGCGAGTGGGCCAGATACAGCCATAAGTTGAGCTCCGATGAAACGATCTGGACTTGAAAAGTTGTGAGCAGCAACTCTACCCAGTGATGGTCTTAGCCCATGAATGCCGCAGGCATAAGCTGGGTAGCGAATTGACCCAGCTATGTCAGTACCGTGACCAATAGCTCCTATTCCCGCTGCTACTGCGGCTGCAGCACCTCCTGATGATCCACCTGGAGTAACCAATGGATTAAGTGGATTTTTTGTATGTCCATGAATTGTATTTCGTGTGAACCATCTAAGCGAAAATGCGGGGGTATTGGTCCGGCCGATAATGATAGCGCCAGCTTTTCGCAGGTTGTTTACAACAGGATTATCGATTTTAGCTACAAGGTCCTTTTGCAATTGAAGGCCATTGGTCGTTGCATAACCTCTTTGGTCCACGTTTATTTTCACAGTTACTGGTACACCGGCAAGTGCACCAAGTTCATCTCCTCTCATACGTTTGTCGTCTAGTAAGTCCGCTTCTTCAAGAGCTTCTGTTTCACAACTTTGGGCCACAGCATTAATTTTAACATTTACTTGGTCCATCCGAGATAAATGGCTCTCGGTAGCTTCGCGGGCCGATATTTCGCCTTTCAAAATTTTTTGCCGTAGCTCGTTAGCCGTAAGTTGCCAGATCTCCAAGCTTATACTCCAACGTAAACATTAAAATTAATAAGCATTAGTCTATCCATTCATAAAAGAATTAAAACTAGTCATATAAAAATTTATTTTAAAAGTTTTGCTTAAGTGAAGGAAACTGAATATCAATAAAGAAATTATCAAAAGGGGCTTCAATGGATTTATCTGGTAAAAAAGCAGTAGTATTTGGAGGAACATCTGGAATTGGGCTTGCCACTTGTCTTCTCTTAGCGGGGGATGGAGCTGAGGTTATAGCTCTTAGCCGCAAACCTGATAAAGCGGGAGGTCTACCAAACGGGATAACTACTTACGCGTGTGATGTTCGTGATCATAAAGCTGTTGAGACAATTCTGAATGAGCTGTCGCCGATCGATATTTTGGTTACAACAGCGACGGGCGGGAAACGTGCGTATGGCCCGTTCCTTGAAATGGACATGGACGGATACAAAGCATCTTTCGATAAGCTTTGGGGTTATGCGAATGTTGTTCGCTTTGGAGCTAAAAATGTTTCAGATGGTGGTTCAATTACGTTGGTGTCTGGAGCGCCTGCGCGCAATTGTCAGCCAGGTCAAGTCGCCTTATCGTCTGTTGGTGGTGCCGTTGAAGCTATGATGCGTGCAGTTGCTCGTGAGGTGGCGCCTCGTATCAGAGTAAATGCAGTATCGCCTGGAACAATAGATACTCCGATGGTACTTGTCCAAGGAACTGAGCGTCAGGAACTATACCGGAAGACCACGAAAAATAATTTGATACCACGTGCTGGAACAGCGGATGAAGTTGCTCAAGGTATTATATTTGTAATTAAAAATAAATTCGTGACTGGGATAACCGTAGATGTTGACGGTGGCTGGCTATTAAGAGAGCCATAATTACTATTTCAATAAATTTCAGAAGAGCTCAAGAAATTAAAATGGAACATAAAATTAGAACATTACCAACCGTTGCAGACTTACTAGCGCTTAAGGGTAGACGGCAACTGACTATGATGAAGTTTTTCTCTTTAGATGAAGCTGCGGCTGCAGAAGCCGCTGGCATCGATATAGCATCAGTCCCAGCGGATGTATTATTTCATCCAGAGTACCGCCAGGTCGCTCCGACAATTTTTTCAATGGCAGGGCAAACCCATACGGAATGTGGTTCACCGAGCGAGTATTTGAAGTGGTGTAATGCGGCTATCGAAAAGGGTGCAGATGCGCTGTATTGCTCAGGATCTTTTGAAACCGTAGCAATGCTTTCTAATGAATATATTCCAGTTGTTGGACATGTAGGGTTGGTTCCTGCCCGCGCTACTTGGACGGGCGGATTTAAAGCTGTCGGTAAGACTGCAAATGATGCGCTAGAGCTACTTCAGCAAGTTAAGTCTTATGAAAACGCTGGCGCTATAGGTGTAGAGTTGGAAGTTGTTCCAGTCGAGGTTGCGGATGAGATTTCAAAGCGAACTAGGATATTGGTTTGGTCAATGGGAGCGGGGGCTGGTTGCGACGCCCAATATTTATACTCAAATGATATTTTGGGATATACAGACGGACATATCCCACGGCACGCGAAAATTTATCGAGACTTTAAGGGTGAATTTGAGAGGCTTCAAAACGAGCGTGTTGGAGCGTTTAAAGAATTTGTAGAAGACGTAAATAATGGTAACTTTCCGGAAGAAACTCACCTTGTCAGAATGCAAAAAGGTGAGCTTGCTAAATTTAGAGAGCTACTCGATAAAATCTGATTAATATTGAAACTTCTGCAGATCTTGTAAATAATTATCGTCTACACTTTAGTTTCAGTTTTGCAGTGATTTTAACCAATCTTTAAAACTGTAATACTTGTTAATCGTAGGTAAGAACCAAGGGTTTCCGTCATAGAAAGGAAGTTTAGCTGGAGGTGATCCATAAAATACACTTGGGTTATTACTTATGCCTAAGGCCATTTCGGCAGCTTTTTTCCCTAACCAACGTGCCCATACTGTTCCAGATCCGGCAAAGCCTGCAGCGTAATAAATATCATTATGTTCAAAAACAGTGGGTAATTGAGACTTAGTGAATGCTACATTTCCGAGCCAGCAGTATTCAATTGTACAATCTACTAATTCAGGAAAAATTTTGACTAGGTTTTTCTTAAGATAAATCACTGATTTTTCAGATGGTTCGGATCTGTCAAAGCTGCGAGATCCTAGTAATATGCGCTGTCTATCCGGTGTGGGCCTGAAGTAGCTATATATATTTGCGGTGTTACCATACATCTTAAGCTTGGGCATATATTTTTTTACCGTCTCAATGCCCAGTTTTTCGGTCACAATTATACAGCTTTGCGTCGGTACAAGCCTTTGCCTGAGGAATTTTGTAAAATTATATTTTCTTCCAGTATAGGCGTTGGTGGCTACAATTACTTTTCCAGTGTTTACGGTACCCATGCTTGTAACTATACTTTTACCGCCCGTTTTACGGTCTAATATTTCTGTAACGCTATTGTTAAAACTTACTAATACACCGGCTTTTTCGGCAATTCTTAACAGACCAGAGAAAAATTTACCTGGGTGAAATCCACCAATCTCTTTTCGCACCATTCCACCAAAAAAAAGATCTGTAGTTATTTCACTCTGTTGATCTTGTTTTTTGACCATATAAGCTTCATGACCAGAGATTTCATTTAGATTATCTGCCTCGCGGCACTGCTTGTCATAATCTGATTGACTCATTGCACCTGTAAACCTTCCGGTCATTTGCAGTTGGCAGTCTATTTTTTCGTCTTCACAAAATTTAATTAAATCATATCTTGCATCTACACCCTCTGAATAAACGTTATTCGCAAAGTCTGCACCGAAATTTGTCCGGAGTGCGCTTAACGAAGGTCGAATTTGTCCACTACAAATTCCCCCATTTCTTGTGGATGCACCGAAGCCAGGCATTCCACCATCCACGACGATTACCGATTTTCCTTGGCGAGCCACTGTCAGGGCTGCTGATAAGCCTGCATAGCCAGCCCCAATCACAACAAAATCAGTACTTACTGGAAGAGTAGCTAATTCCTGAGTAGGCTTTAAAGCCTCTCCAATTTCCCACCAATACGCTTCTTTTTTAAAACTCAATCATGGCCTCGCTGCTATCTTGGTACATTTGGCATTATGTTTTTTGTCCTATGTGATTTAATCACCCAGCATTCGCATTGCCGCTGTTTGCATCATTCCATCAATTGGAACTTCTCTGCCGATGTACTGCGTCATCACACAGCCCGTCACATCCCTGACTGGATCTACCCAAAAATAGGTCGCTGCCGCTCCGCTCCAACCGAATTCACCAAGAGATGTTGTGTATTGAGCTTCCCCGACATTTTCCATAACTCTCCCTATTAAATTCCAACCATAGCCACAAAAAGGCTCATCGTTTATTCGAAACGTATTGTTGGGAAAACTTACCCGTGCCCTATGCATTAAGTTCCACATTCCCGCAGAGAGAATAACCTGTCCATCAATAGTCTTTCCATCTCTTAACATATTTGCGAATTTCATATAGTCTGAAATTGTTGAAAATAACCCATAACCGCCTCGCCGAAATTCTGGGTAATCTAGCGGGTGTGACCGCCCTAAATTAGCAGGTTTCGACAAATCATGTGGCAGTCGTTTAAGTAGGGGTAGCTCTGATAATGATCTCACTCCGTATACTTGCATAATGCGATGTTGGTTTTCTGGTTCAATAGTAAAGTTCGTATCAGTCATTTCGAGTGGATTGAGGATATAGTTTTTTAATAGTTCGGTGATTGTCTTTTGTGTTACCGTTTCTAAAAGATAAGCAAGAACATCGGTGGCAACGCTATAACGCCAGTGTGAACCTGGATTGAAGACTAAAGGAAGTTCTGAAAGTATACTAATAATATCACCTAGATCTCGATACCCATTTTCCATAAGTTCAGCCTGGCGATAATAGGGAGCAGTTGCACAGCCTATGTTGAAATCATAGGAAAATCCAGCTCTATGGGTTAGAAGATGTTCTACCGTAATTAACCCATCTGCTGGTGCCACATGACCATCGGAGTTAAGCACAATCATATTTGAAAATCGGTTATCAAATTCTGCTAAAGTAGAAGTCAATTGAAGATATCCTTCCTCTATAAGTTTTAATGCTAGAACTGAAATTATAGGTTTAGTCATCGAGTAAACACGATAGAAAGCGTTTTCAGGAATTTCTGACTTGGTAGCAAAGTCTTGGAAACCAGATCTTCCTGCAAAAATATTTTTACCACTTTGGTCTATTCGCCATTCTACACCAGCGAATAAGCGTTCGCTTACAAGTTTATCAGCTGTTTTCTGTAGATAATCCAATTATTAAATCCTCACTGTGATAATCAGGTTTTATAGAAGATACCTTTAAATTTATGATAATCGATGAAATCATCAAAGAATTTACACCGTTCACGACACCACATCAATTCAAATTGGAAATATTGACACCGCACAACAAGCATGTGAACTTTCTTATACTTAAAATTGATTTCTAGATCAGCCCCAATAGCTCAGTCGGTAGAGCAACTGTTTCGTAAATAGTAGGTCGGCGGTTCAAGTCCGTCTTGGGGCACCACTTACCTATAAATATTGTTTTATATCAGTATCTTAATAAAATATTCATTTTTTATCCACCTTTCTATCCACCTTTTTGTTGACGCTTAATCCAAATAATGGCACGTGCGCGCGTCCGTGCGCGTGCTTGTCTCTTCCGTGTGTGTATCGGGGTAAAACCGATTAAAAATGAATAGTTTTTAATCTCTAACTGAAAGCCTTCCCCGAACTACTGGTGACTTTACCTATGACAGAGCCGCTAAGGCTTCAGTTATTATTGGAAGATTGCGGCGAGACTTGAGACACACTGCGTGAATTTCGCCATAAATTTTGAAATCAGCTGCACGAATTTTTTCAACTTGAAGGTTATCTGGGATTTCATCAGTTGAGACTGGCGCAAGTCCCAACCCCTCTTGAGCTGCTTCTAAGGCACCTTCGCGACTGCCAAAAATAGCTGTTCTTCCAGGAATATATCCGTTTTGAGCTAGTGCAGTATCCATCAAATTGCGTGTCTCTGACCCTATTTCACGTTGAATAAGCGTCTGTTGTTTAAATTCATCGCGCGAAACTAAACCTTTAGCGCAAAGAGGGTGTTTCTTGGAAACAGCAAATACAATTTCTGGTGTGGAAATACTTCGCATTTCGCAATCTGTCTTGGGCAAATGAGCTCCTACATATGCCAAGTCTATTTCATAGGATAACACCAAGTCTAACAGGTTCTTGGAGTTATCAAGTGTAAGATTTACTTCGATATCTGGATAACGTTTCATCATTTGGGTCATCATTCCAGTTGCCCACCTTGGTGAAATTGCGCCTACTCGTAAAATCCCACCTCTATTTTGCCCAGCGTTCATAACCAGTGCTTCTGCGTCCTTTTCCAGGCTAAAAAGTTGTATTGTTGTTGCATGTAGTTTTTTGCCCAATGGTGTTAAAACAGCCGTGCGTCCTCTACCTCTGAAGAACAGCTCAACTCCATATCGCTGCTCAAGACTCAGTACTTGCGCAGTTAGGGTAGACTGTGAGCGCGAAATAAGTTCGCTGGCGCGTATAAACCCACCACTTTGAGCAACTGCATGAAAGGCACGTAATTCTGTAAAAAACATAATTAATAATAGATAAAATCAATTTACTATTGGTATATAAACTATTTTACCAATGTAATTGCGACCTTCTAGTTTAGAACTAACCGGGAGATGTTGCATGAATACTGTCACATTTAAACAAGCCAATATTAAATTTGATGACTTGCGTGAAGCTGTGGGCCGATCTGATTGCATTAGTGAAAGTACTGAAGTTATTAAAGATCACAGCCATGATTCCAAAGACCCTGAAGAAGTTGCAAAGATTCTTTCATGGGCGCAAAAAGCAAAAGTTCCTGTAACGCCATGGGGTCTCGGATCTTCCGTAGTGGGCGGGCCATTGGCGGTGCAGGGGGGTATTTCTCTGGATACGACGAAGCTAGATCGTGTAATCGACATTGATACTGAAAACATGCACGTCACGGTGGAAGCTGGAATAAATGGGGGCATTCTTGAGGATCAACTTCAATCTCTTGGTTTGACACTAAACCACTCGCCGCAATCACTTTATCGATCGACCGTTGGGGGGTGGCTTGCAACCCGAGCGACAGGACAATTTTCTTCGCGCTATGGTGGAATCGAAGATCTTTGTGTTGGTTTCAAAGCAGTGCTTGCCGATGGTACAAAAGTTACCGTCGGAGGCTCTCCAAGGATGGCAGTTGGGCCAGATTTACGACATATTTTAATAGGATCTGAGGGTTGCTTGGGTGTGATAACGGAGGTTACACTGCGGCTCTTTCGAATAGCTGAATGCCGTAAATTTCAGACGGTAACTTTTCCTGACGTTACTTCTGGGGTAACAGCTATGCGGCAAATAATGGTGTCTGGTCTTAGTCCGTTCTTGTTGCGCTTTTACGATTTGGCCGAAGCACGTCACGCGATGAAAGATGCTGCATTTTCTTCGCCCGTAATGTTTCTTGGTTCAGAAGGTTCAAAGAATTTCTCTAATAGCGAGATGTCGGAACTTCTTGAAGTTTGCAACAAAAATAGTGGCGTGGATATTGGATCAGATGGTGCGGAATCCTGGATGAAAAGGCGCTTTGATTTTTCTACCATAGAGAATGTTTTGAAGACCCCCGGAGGTGTAGCAGAGACGATAGAAGTAGCTAATAATTGGTCAGGAATTAGTGGAACTTATGATGCCTTAACGAAAGCATTGAAACCATTTGCGGATGAAGTCCTAGGCCACTTCTCTCATGCTTATACCGACGGAGTCTCGCTTTATGTCATCTTGCTTGGCCAAGCAGAATCCCCAAAAGACGCTGAATTACAATTTGAGCAAATCTGGAAGGTTGCTAACAGAGCAGTGTTAGACTCTGGAGCAGTTCTTTCACACCACCACGGAACTGGACTTGCTCGTACCCAACATGTGAATGAAGCCCTGGGATCTTCCTGGGGGCTTTATAGCCGGCTAAAAAAGGTGATTGATCCATCTGGCATCTTGAACCCTGGAAAGCTCGGCTTATAAACCGCGCTCGAGGAGGAGCGCCATTAATCTCGAAGGGAGGATTATTAGCGGCGCTATTAGGCGTAATCGGTTTAGCGGCCGGCCCAGCTGTGGCACAAAAAAAGCTTGTTCTCGGAACGATTCAGGGCCCAACGGCACCCTTGACGCTAGCAGCTGAACATTTCGGTTCTGAACTGGAACGATTGACTGATGGGCGCTTCAAAGTCAATGTCGTAAGCGCTGCTCAGCTTGGACCGGCACTTGAACAGTATCAAAATGTACAGAGTGGAGCACAGGATCTGTTCGTAGATGATATCGGATGGAACGCTCAGTTTGTGAGGGACTACGGTGTTCTAGCAGTTCCCTTTGCAATCAACGGTCAAGAGGGTTTTCGAAAAGTTTTGGGAAGTGATTTCGCAGAAAGTTGGCGAGCAGAACTAAGGAGCCAACATGGTATTGAAACACTATCTGACACATTCATTCGCTCACCGCGAGTAGTTTTTACTACATCAGCTGTTTATAGTCCGGACGATCTATCAGGTGTGAAGTTTCGTGTTCCTGAGATAGATGTTTACTTTAATTCTTGGAAAGCCATCGGAGTGAATCCTACACCAGTGCCATGGGGTGAGCTCTATCTTGCACTTCGTCAGGGTGTCGTTGACGGTGGAGAAGGGCCTTTCACTACGTTAATTCCTACTAAATTTCCAGAGGTTGCAAAAAATGTATTACTTACCAACCACCTGTATTCGTCTAATACGATGATTATGAATGGTGCCAGTTACGACGCACTAAGTGATGCTGATAAAGCGCTTTTTGCTGAAGCAACCGAGTCTGCTGAAAAGTTCTTTTTGAAGGAAATCGCCAAACTTGAAGCAGAACATCAAGGTACAATGGAAACTGAATATGGCGTCACATTTGCTAAACCTTCAGACACACAACGTGCAGCTTTTGCTGCAAAGGTTTCAGAAGCGGTTCCAGGCTTTGTGGAAAGTGGTTTATTCAGCGAAGGCATCTACGAAAAGGTTATTGCTGCGCAATAATATCCTTTTAACTATCTCCCCCCCCGGCGTATGCTGTAGTGTACGCCGGAGTGCTCTTCTGATATGGAAAAGTTTATATGCTAGTTGGAATAATAGCCGATGATATGACCGGGTTGACCGCTGTAGCCAGTGAATTTGAGCGGTACGGATTTTCGGTAGGGATCGCTTTGAGTTCTGACCAGGTAGATTCAATTTCTGATAGTTACGATATTATTGGGGTGGATACTAATTCCCGAGAAAAAAACGCGCAGAATGCAGCTAAGGCAGCCGAGGAGGCAGCAGAGGTTCTCTCAAAATCTAAGCCCGTCTGGTTGTTTAAACAAGGTGACTCCGCACTTCACGGTAATATAGCCTCCGAGCTTTCGGCAGTTTCCCTTAAATTAAAAGCAAAAAATGTCCTAATGGCTCCTGCTTGCCCCTCTCTAAATAGGCTAACCATAGATGGAGTTCATCGTATAATTGCAGATGACCCTCATAC
>LUQC01000026.1 GCA_001627925.1 Rhodobacteraceae bacterium REDSEA-S34_B6
CATGTTTTTGTAATAACCATTTCCTCTATAAGATCATTTCAAGTTTTTGATACCGTCGAAGCTCTAACTGAAGGCGGACCTTCTAAATCAACATATGTGATGGTTTACGCCATGTTTGAAAAAGGCGTACGTCAAAACCTTTTAGGCATTGGATCTGCGATCACAATTGTATTTTTGGCCTTTGTCTTAGTTCTGACACTGATCCAGGTCTATTTTGTTAACAGAAGGGTTCATTACTAATGGAATTAAGAGCTTCCTGGTTAAGTGAATTTCTAAAGCATAGCGTTTTGATAGCGGGAGCAATTGTTGTGCTTTTACCCTTTTATTTGATGCTTTCATATTCTCTTAAGTCTCCATCAGAAATCGAAACAAATACAGGAGGCTTTACGGGCGCACAGCAAATTATGACAGATAGCAGGTGTGTCAAAGCAGGCAATGCAGAAGAAGACTGCCTAATGAGGCCGATTGTTTACAATTATACAGCGGCATTTAAAGAGGCTCCTCTCGTGCGCTATATGTTAAATGGCGTTTTCGTAACTGTTTCTATTTTCATTATCCAGGTAATTGTAGCGCTTCCCTGCGCCTATGCTCTTTCAAAACTAAAATTCTGGGGTCGAGACGTCGTTTTTGGCTTGGTGATTTTTTGTTTGTTAATCCCGGTTCATGCAATTGCACTACCACTTTACATAATGTTGGCAAAGGTAGGACTCACCAATACCTATGCAGCCCTGATAATTCCCTGGACTATTTCTGTTTTTGGAATTTTTCTGATGCGGCAATTCTTCATGACCGTACCCGATGATTTAATTGATGCCGCTAGAATGGATGGCATGAGTGAATTTTCGATCGTCTGGCAAGTAATGTTACCAACAGCAATCCCAGCATTACTAGCGTTTGGTATTTTCTCCGTGGTCGCGCATTGGAATGATTATTATTGGCCCAGGGTAGTTATAACCGGCAATAAAGATTTAATGACGCCTCCACTTGGCTTGCGAATGTTCAAATCAGATATGGACGGCAATGAATATGGCCCGATGATGGCGGCCACAACAGTAATCGTCCTCCCTCTCGTAATAATTTTTCTAATGGCGCAAAGACGCTTTATTGAAGGCATAACAATGACAGGAATGAAATAGGAATAGAGCATATAGAATACCGGCATGACAGTGAAGTCATATGTTCGGTTAAACGCGGAGCCAAGGCAAAAATAGGGATCTGACTGGCTTCAAAACCAAGGAGGTAAAGATGAAAAACTTAACTAAACTTTCTGCAATTGCTTTGGCAGGTAGTGTCATGATGACATCTGCGAAGGCAGTTGAGATCGAAGTAGGATATGCATACTCTTCTCTCTTCGATGTTACTATGGAAAGACTAATACCTGAGTTTAATAAGGCTCACCCTGATATCACAGTCAAATTCAGGGCAACTTATGAAAACTATGAAGACGGTACAAACACCATTTTGCGTGAGGCAGTTGCTGGTGATTTGCCTGACGTCACTTTCCAAGGCTTAAACAGACAAGCTATTCTGGTTGAAAAGGGAATTGCAAAGTCATTAGAGCCATTTATTGCCAAGGAAGCAGACTTTGCAAAAGATGGATATCACCAAGCGATGCTCGATTTGGGTACATTCAATGGTGAAGTATACGGCCTTCCATATTCTGTTTCATTACCAGTTGGTTACTACAACATGGATAATTTAAGGGCGGCCGGAATAACTGAACTGCCTACCACTTGGGACGAAGTGATAGCGGCCTGTAAAACGCTTATGGCGGATGGTCACAAAACACCGATGTGGTGGGGCTGGAGCGTCACAGGGAACTGGTTTTTCCAAGCTCTAATGTGGAGCCAAGGCGAGCCAATTCTTAAAGATGGTAAGGTTAATTTTGATGGTGCAGCAGGTCTAGCAGCACTTGAGCAAATGAAAAAGCTCTTCCGAGAGTGCGATATGCCTAACCTCTCTGCAGGCGACGCAGGTGTGCCGTTCAATTCTGGTGAGGTATCAATGTACTTCTGGTCAACTTCGGCAGTTGGGGCGATTGAGCGCGCTAAAGGTGACTTTGAATTGAAAACAGGCAAATATCCTGGCATGGGCAAACCACCAATTAGTCTGCCGGCAGGTGGAAACTCAGTAATGATGGTTTCAACTGGATCTGATGAAGAAGTGGCAGCTGCTTGGAAATTTGTGAAATTTGCTACATCTGGCATTGGTGCAGCGCTAGTTGCAGAAACAACTGGTTACATTCCACCTAACAAAGCTGCAAACGATCTATTAACAGATTTCTACGCACAAAACCCAAATAAATATACTGCAGTGGAGCAGTCTGGGTTGTTGGCTGACTGGATTGCTTATCCTGGTGATAACGGACTTGCAATTACACAAGTGCTTTATGACGGAATGGAAAGCATCGTCACTGGGGATTCAAACGATATGGAAGCCCTCCAGGAGGAATTAGTAGAGGAAGTAAGTGATCTACTTCCTTAATTAGTGAAATATAAAAAGTACCAGGGCAAATTTGCCCTGGTTTTAAAAACGTTTTTATACAGGTAAAAAAATGCACACCAATCAGAGCCTTGAACATAGACGAGATACTGCCGTAGCAAAAGCAATCGCTTACTCGGCAACTTTTGTTGCTGCACGTGCAGAGAATGCAGAAGTCTGGGACGTAGAAGGAAACCGTTATATTGATTTTTGTGGTGGGATTGGTTGCCAGAATATAGGTCACCGACATCCCCTAGTTGTAAAAGCAATCAAAGATCAATTAGATACTCTAACGCATACCTGTTTTCAGGTAACGCCATACGAGAGCTACATCTCACTTGCTGAGCGTCTAAACGCAGTTTATCCGGGCGATTTCCAAAAAAAATCAATGTTTTTTTCTGCGGGCGGCGAAGCTGTAGAAAATGCTATAAAGATCGCGCGCTATTACACAAAACGCCCCGCGTTGATCACTTTTACTAATGGCTATCATGGGCGGTCGTATATGGGTATGGCATTGAGTGCTAGAATGGTACCTTTTAAACAGGGCTTTGGACCGTTTCCTGCTGATGTATTTCGTCTACCGTTTCCCGATGATTTTCATGGTGTTAGCTTAGAGGATACCAAACGAGCTTTCGAATTATTATTTAGGAGCGACTGCGCTCCTGACCAAATAGCAGCAATATTTTTTGAACCTGTCCAGGGAGAAGGTGGCTATAATATAGCGACGAAAGAATTCATAGAATACTTGAGAATGCTATGCGATGAGCATGGTATTATATTGGTAGCAGACGAAATCCAATCTGGCATGGGCAGAACCGGGAAAATGTTTGCTATGGAACATTTCGGTATTGACCCAGACCTAACTTGCGTTGGTAAGAGTATTGGAGGAGGTCTCCCCATATCAGGTATAGTCGGTAAAGCAGATATCATAGACAACATTCCACCTGGTGGTTTGGGCGGAACATTTGGTGGAAACCCAATGGCTTGCGCAGCTGCTCTTGCAGTCATGGATGCTTTTGAGAGCGAGAACCTACTGCAAAAAGGGCTAGAAATGGGCGAACTGATTGACCAATACCTCAATAAAATGGCAACCAGAAACTCATTTGACTGCATAGGGGACGTAAGAGGTCTCGGCTGTATGAACGCTATTGAGTTGGTTAAAGATAAAGAAACAAGGGAACCCGACGGTGAACTTGCAGCCAAAGTTGCCCAAATCGCACTTAAAAACGGTTTGATCCTGGTAACAGCTGGTCCTACTAGAAACGTCATAAGGTTACTTGTACCGCTAACCGCGTCAAAAGAAGTTGTTACCGAGGGCTTAAATATACTTGAAGCGTCGTTAGAGGAAGCTTGCTAACCGATCGGAGGCATATCAAAAATGAAAATGAGAGCCGCCGTCCTTCGACAGTCTGGTTTACCCAGGCCCTATGCATCTTCAAAACCACTGAATATAGAGGAAATTGATCTTGAAGCACCCAGAGAGGGTGAAGTTCTTATTAAGATAAAAGCAGTAGGGCTTTGCCATTCAGATCTCGTGGCTATCAGCGGTGAACGCGGAAAACCTATGCCCATAGTCATTGGTCACGAAGCGGCGGGCGTAATTGTTGAGTTGGGTAAAAGTGTTGATCACTTTCAAATTGGTGACCATGTGGTGCCATCCTACGTGGCAAGCTGCGGAAAATGCGAGATGTGTGAGCATGGTCGGCCAGCACTTTGTGAGCCTGCAACAGTAACAAATGCCAAAGCCGTACTTCGAGATGGAACAACACGATTGAAAAAAGATGGTGAGATTATCCATCATCACTCCGGGGTTGCAGGTTTTGCAGAATATGCGGTTTTGCCCAAAGAAGCACTAGTTAGGATAGATAAACATATTCCTTTCGAACATGCTGCTCTTTTCGGTTGTGGCGTAGTGACTGGAGTAGGAGCAGTGATTAATACTGCAAGTGCAAGAGAGGAAGATAGTATTGCTATCGTAGGGCTTGGAGGCGTTGGACTGAGCGCTCTACTTGCCTCGATTGCCATAGGATCAAAAAAGACAATTGCAATTGACCTAAGTAATGAAAAATTGAATTTGGCACACGAATTGGGAGCTGATCATATTTTAAACCCAAATGATGCTAATTTTTTAGAAAGAGTTCGAGATCTTACATCTGGAGGGGCTAACATTGCGATTGAAACTGCCGGATCGGGGCGGGCTCTAAAAACAGCCTACGACATCACAAGACGTGGAGGCACTACGGTGGCGGCAGGAATGCCAGGCCCGAAGGTGGATATAACATTATCTCATCTAAGTATCGCAGCAGAAGAACGCATTATCAAAGGGTCGTATATGGGAAGTTGCATTGCGCATCGTGATATACCCAAATATTTGGATATGTTTCAAACAGGGAAATTGCCTGTAGACCGTTTGCTTTCCCGAAAAATAACATTTGAAGATTTAAATGCGGCAATGGATCGTCTTGACGATGCAAAAACAGTACGAGAAGTTTTGATACCATGACACTACAGGCCCACGATGAGCTTTACACATAATTTTTCAGCTAATACCGGCTATCTTTGGAAGGAACTGTCTTTTATCGACAGATTGGCTATTGCAAAAAAATATGGCTTTGAAAGTTTAGAATTTCACGACGAACCACATTACGAAAACTTATCAGAATTACAATCAATTCTCTCCAAACTTGAGCTGCCAGTAAACGGAATGAATGTAAGAATGGGTGAAACTTTTGGCTGCGCAGCGCTGAGTGAATACAACGAGAAATATTTAAATGATATAAATGATGCTGTTGAAATCGCAACGGCATTAAATATTCCTGCAATTCATGTAATGTCAGGTATAACAAATGCTGATGATGCAAATGAAACTTTTATATCCTCACTAAACTATGCATTGGAAAACTCAACTCAAATAATTCTAATCGAACCGGTATGTAATGAACAGCTACCTGGTTATTTTCTCAAAACAGTTGAGCAGGCCTCCGTAATACTGAAAACTATCAATCATCCACGTTTGAAAATTTTATTTGATTGTTACCATGTATACAAAGAAAGTGAAAATCTCATGGATGCCTTTGCTAAGCATGTAAGTAACATTGGTCATGTTCAAATTTCTGCTGCTGAAAACAGAGCAGAACCTCATCCGGGCATATTAAATTACTCCAAGATTTTACCACAGATGGAAGCACTTGGATATGAAGGGGCATTTGGTTGTGAATACAGGCCACAAGCGACTACGGAGGATGGGCTGGTGTGGAGAGATAACTTCTTGAGAGATATAAGATGAGAAAAAAAAAGAATTTGAACGAACCAATTGATACAGAGGGTGATATCAACCTCTCTCCAAGACGGTTGGAATGGTCAAAAAACAATATCGATAAAAATTCGCAGAAATTGTTATCAGAAGACTCCAAATACTTCTTACATCAATCACTCTCAACACCTTGTTTAAATGTTCTAGGAGCAAGTGACGGTATATACCTGGAGGATCTCCAAGGTCGTAAAATTATGGACTTTCATGGGAATAGTGTTCATCAAGTTGGCCATGGAAATAAGCGCGTTATAGCAGCAATTAAAGAGCAGCTGGACATTCTCCCATTTTGTCCTCGGCGTTACACAAATAAGGTTGCAATTGAACTTGCAGAACGCCTTACCTCTCTTGCACCTGGAAATTTGAATAAAGTTCTTTTTGCACCCGGTGGAACCAATGCAATCGGAATGGCGTTAAAACTGGCTCGATATGCAACTGGTAGACATAAAACAATTTCTATGTGGGATAGTTTTCATGGTGCTTCTTTAGATGCTATCTCAATCGGTGGAGAAAAATTGTTTCGAAAAGATGTGGGTCCACTCATGCCTGGCACTGAACATATTCCTCCTCCCACAAGAGGAAAATGTCATTTCAATTGCTCAGATGAAAACCATGACGGATGTATCAACTATTTGGAGTACGTTATCGAAATGGAGGGAGATATTGGAGCCGTTGTTGCAGAACCCATGAGGTGGACAACCGTAGAATTACCACCGCCAAACTATTGGAAAAGAGTCAGGGATATTTGCACAAAGAATGACGTTCTTTTGATTTTTGATGAAATACCCTCTGCCTTAGGTCGAACAGGCAAAATGTATGTATGTGAACACTTTGACGTTGAGCCCGACATGTTAGTCATAGGTAAAGGCTTGGGTGGAGGAGTTTTCCCGATGGCAGCATTACTTGCCAACGATGCTTTAAATGTCGTCGAAGATAAAGCCTTAGGGCATTATACTCATGAAAAAAGTTCTGTTGGTTGTGCAGCAGCGTTAGCGACAATTGATTGTCTAATGGAAGACGGATTACTTGATAATGCGGTAACTCTGGGCAATTCAGGTTTGCAGCAATTGGAAGCTCTTAAACTAAAGCATCCAATAATTCATGAAGTAAGAGGTCTTGGTTTATTCTATGGAATAGACTTACGAGTAGATGGCAAACCGGCTTCAAACGAAGCGGATTCTATCCTTTATCACTCACTGTCGAATGGATTGAGCTATAAAGTCGGGGGTGGCTCAATATTAACACTTTGTCCTCCGCTTACAATTAACAACGATGAGTTAACGCAAGCTTTCAATATAATTGAAAATGGAATTAATAGCTTAAACTAGGTTAATTACTCAAAAAATTCATATTGTGTATATTATTGTTTACATGCGCAGTAATTTAACTCATTAACTTGTGGCCGTGGTTTAGAAAATTATTAATATGAAAAAACCCCTTTATGGTATTAGAGTACTAGACTTAACAAATGTTCTGGCGGGACCCTACTGCTGTCACCAATTAGTACATTTAGGCGCAGAAGTGATCAAAGTTGAAGCTCCTAAAACAGGGGATTTAGCACGTCAACTAGGTGCAGATAGAAGTCTCAATAGAAAATTAATGGGTATTTCTTTTCTAGCGCAAAATGCGGGTAAAAAATCGATAACATTAAATCTCAAGTCTCAAATAGGTAAGAAACTTTTTTTACAGCTTACAGAAACGGCAGACGTGCTTGTGGAAAATTTCAGACCAGGGGTGATGAGGCGTCTTGGCTTAGATTTTGAGGAACTAAAAAAGATAAATCCAAATTTAATTTATTGTGCAATTTCTGGTTTTGGACAATCTGGTACATCAAGTGGTCAACCTGCATATGACCAAATTATTCAAGGTGCGTCCGGCTTGATGTCTATTACTGGAAACAAAAGTAGTTCTCCGTTGCGCGTTGGTTTCCCAGTGGCTGATACCGTCGGCGGCATAACCGCTGCATTCGCTATTTCCTCAGCTCTTAATGCTAACCCTCGCGGAGCATTTATTGATGTAAGTATGTTGGAGGCTTTAATGTCTTCAATGGGTTGGGTCCTATCTAATTATCTAAACTCAGGTGTCGAACCGATTGCGTACGGAAATGAAAACCCTACTTCTGCACCCTCAGGAACCTTTAATACTAGCCATGGACTATTAAATATCGCTGCAAATAAAGATGAACATTGGACAGCTTTGACGGATTTTCTTGGTCTGGCTTATTTACGTGATAAGCCCCAATATGCAACGCGCGAAGCTCGAAAAGTTAACCGTAAAAAATTAAAAAAGGAGCTTGAAGAAAAATTGAATAAGCAGTCCGCAGAGACATGGGCTCAGGAGCTGAATGGCCTTGGAATTCCTGCCGGAGAGGTTTTAACTGTTGCCCAAGCCCTGCAAGCCCATGAAATTTCAGAAAGTAACTTTTTGACCGAATATAAAGATGTACCAGAAGTTAAGAGAAATTTAAAATTAGTTACTACCGGAATTAAATTAGATGGTGAGCATCCTACTACAGCCAATCCCCCCCCAGCTCTTGGCGCTCAGAATGAAGAGGTCTTTAATGATCTTGGAGTGAGCTCAGACGAGTTAAAGAATCTAAAAAGGCAGGGTATCATTTGAAGCAAGCGATTTTGATCTAATCGCTTTTATATTAACTCTCAAAAGAAAATATTAGAATTCAACAGAGCAATACGTGAGAACCAAAGGCTGAATAAAAGGTTTATCCAGCCTTTAATTATAATTTAGCGCGGCGGCAGTGGCATCCAGCTTGGGACTGAGACATCGGCATGCGCAAACTGAGGCATTTTTGCAGACAAGTCTTCCATATTTTTTATGTCATTTTCATTTAAAAATGCTTGCGTGATCAGTGTCGGAGGCACCACAACGTTACTACCTGGATTTTCACCCGCAAGCATCATTGCAAGCGATCTCACAGATACCTCTCCAACCACTGCAGGATTCGTTGCAACCGTAGCCGCCCATGCCGAATTTGGCTCTCTCATCGCCGAAATATCAGCGGTAGAGACGTCGGCTGAGTATATGTCGATTTGATCTGTTAAACCCGCTTCATCAACTGCGATTTTAACACCTTTTGCAAACTCGTCGTATGGAGCAAACATAACCGTTATATCGGAATTTGCTTGCAAAACTGATCTCGCCTGGTTGGCGTTAGAGTTAGCTATTGGATTATCGAGAGTGCCAAATTGAGCAACTTCCTCGATGCCTGGATTTGCTGCTTTAATGTCTTCCCATGCAGCATGGCGACGATCTAGTGGAGCAATACCCGGCACATAAACATAGCCAGCCTTCCAGCTTGTACCATTATCTATTATTGCCTGCTCCAACGCCAATTTACCCAATAGGTAGTCTGATTGTTCTATTTGGGGTATTGCTGGGTTTTCTACATTAACATCGAACGCGACAACTTTAATACCAGCATCGACTGCTCTTTGAGCTGCATCTCGCATGCTCTCGGTCAGACCATGTTGAATTACAATGCCATCAACACCTAGTGCAATGGCTTGATCTACCATATCAGATTGGAGAGCCGCATCCTGTCTGCTATCAAAAACCCTCAAGTCAACGCCTAGAGCTGCAGCTTGGGTTTCTACTCCCGAAAGATAGGCCTGAAAAAAATCACCTGTAGATAGATATCTCACGAGCGCAATTTTTACGTCGCCCGGATTATCGAACGGTGCTGGCATATCACCAGCTGTTACCGCGGTTGAAAAAAGCGCAGGTAGAACAACGCTTCCTCCTAGTATTTTTAATATTGATCTTCTAAACATAATTTCCTCCCATGGTATGTTAAAAGCCTGTTATTCAGTGGCTAGTTTTTCGCCCCTTCGATGAAAGAGCAAATGTAAAAATGAGTGCAATAACTAATACACTCCCTTTTACAAAGTCTTGAGTATAATATGGCGCGTTCATCATCGTCAATCCTTGAAGAAGCACTCCAACAAAGAGAGCACCTATTGCAGTGCCAAATGCATTAGGTTTTGCCGCTCCTAGAACGGCAAATCCTATCAATGCCGCAGCAACAGAATCTAATAACAAGTTATTTCCTGAAGCTATATCACCACGACCTAATCTGGCAGAAAGTAGTATTCCGCCTATCGAAGCAGTAATCCCTGAAATGACATAAGCAAGAATTTTATATTTATTAACATTGGCTCCCGCCAAAGCAGTAGCAGTCTCATTTGAGCCTATTGCATACATAAGCCTGCCATGTCTGGTAAGCTCAAGAAAAAGCCAAATAAATACCCCAACCAATAAAAATATTATTACTGGAATTGGTATAAGATTTTCCAAGAAAAAATCTAAACGATGACGGCCAAGCCATAAAAAACTTTGTGAATAGACACCTTCTGCTGTCTCACCACTAGGAAGCTTCATACCAGTAGATATAGATCTTCCTTCCGTAGGTATGCGCTGCAATCCGATAAGTAAAAACATCATGCCCAGCGTGGCCAATAAGTCTGGAACCCTGGCCTTCACGATTAGAAGCCCATTTACCAAGCCTACAAATGCTCCCATAATAAGGCAGGCAATTATGGCCGTGACGGCTGACATTTCGAGTACGACCATCACATAAGCTGAGAGCATAAGTGCAGTGGTAGCTACAGAACCTATCGATAAATCAAATCCATCCACCACCAAAGTTGCCGTAACACCGAGCGCCAAAATACCCGTAATAGAAACAGATTGAAAAATAAAAACAGCTGAGCGTGGACCTGCAAAACCCTCTGCGACTACAGAAAAGAACAACACCAAACCCAAAAGCAACAGCAGAAAACCATAGCGGATTGCAAAACTTCTCAAATTCATATTACTTTTTCACCCATTTAAACTTCCTCTTGCTTCAGCTAGAGTTCCAGGCGGTTTTCCACTGTAGAGAGAAAGAATATCTACAATATTGCTCTCTTTATTCTCAAATATACCAGCATAAGAACCTTCATGTAACACAACGATCTTATCAGCAATTTCTACTGCTTCGTCTAGCTCGGCGACGAAGACTAATGTTGCTCTATCTTTAGATGACTGCCTTATCTGGCTTCCAATATCCCTACGTGCTTTTATATCAACACCTTGAAAGGGCTCATCAAGTAGTAAAACTTCTGATTTTTCTGAAAGCCAACGACCAATCATTACCTTTTGCTGATTGCCCCCTGAAAGTGTGGTAACTAAATCAAGTTCTGACTGGCACACTATCCCTAATTCTGAGATCGACAAAGTTGCTTTTCTTTCTAAATTTTTTGGCTTCAGAAATGAAAACCAACTATGCCGATCCAAGAACGGGAGAACCATGTTATTTGTTATGTCAAAGTCAGAAACGACAGCATTTGTAGACCTATCCTTCGGGCACATAAAAATACCTTTTGATATGGCATCGGCAGGACTTTTAGGATTATACGGCTCGCCGTGCAAAAGCATGTCTCCCTCAAATAGAGGATTCAAACCAAACATGGCAGAGGCTACTGCCGTTTTTCCGCTGCCTAATAAGCCAGTTATTGCAATGATTTCATTTTTATAAAATACCAAATCGAATGGGTTACCATATTTTGAAAGTTTTGCATCACGCAATTCAAATATGGGCGTTCCCTTTTCTTGCAACTGCAATTTACCATGAACCATTTTTTGACCAAGCATTGCAGTAACTGCGCCTTCATAATCGAGAGAGGGACCATCAAAAATACCAGAAATCTTACCATCTCTCATGGTAACTATACGGTCGGCAATAGCTCTAATGTCTGACATGCGATGGGAGATATATAGTATAGCGACCCCTTGCTCTTTTAAATTGGAAAGAAGTTTAAATAGGCGTTTAGCTTCATTAGCGGAAAGAGACGACGTTGGCTCATCAAGTATGAGTAGTTTTGGTTTGCGTGTCATTGCTCTTGCGATTGCAATCATTTGCCGATCTGCTAACCCCAAATCTTTAACTGCAGCAGTGATATCTAAATCTAAATCCATTGTAGCTGCTACTTTTCTGGCTTCAGCTCGTAATTGATCTGTTCTTAGAAAAAATCCTGCACTACTTTCGGCTAGTCGATCAATCATGAGGTTTGAAGCTACGTCAAGGTCTGGGATTACTCCATTATTAATTGTTTGATGAACCGTAACTACGCCGGACTGAAATGCATCTGAGGGAGAAGCTGGTGAGAAATTTTCCCCAAAAAGAGTTACGTTTCCTGCGTCTGCTTTATGGACACCACATAATATTTTAACCAAGGTAGATTTACCTGCACCGTTCGCTCCCATAAGCACAGTAATTGTGGCTGATGGTAATTCTAGGTCAACCTCTTTCAGCACTTGGTTAGGCCCAAAAGATTTGACAATACCTGAAACCTGGCAAGCTAGCTCCAACGTGGCTTCCTCCTTAAACTTATGCTTACAAGAGGCTTTTCAATTGTCAACACTCTTGACAAAAGTCAAAATTTGCCAATGCTTGAAATATCAATGTTTTTTGTTAAGAGGCTCCAAATGAAAGATGATTTAGAGTATGAACCTCTGACTCCCGAAACCCTTCCAGGAAGATTAAAAAATTTAGAAAGTGTAACCTCCTTAATTGGCAATAAATCTGAGGAATGGAAAGTCACGGAAGTCGGCGACGGAAACCTGAATCTCGTATTTGTTGTTGAGGGAAAACAAGCAAGTCTCATTGTTAAACAAGCATTACCATATGTGCGATTAGTTGGTGACAGTTGGCCACTTCCCTTGAGCCGTTCATTTTTCGAACATGAGACACTTTGCAGGCAGGCGATAAGAGATCCAGGCAGCGTCCCTCAGATATATTATTTTAATAAAAAACAAGCTATTATTGTAATGGAAATGCTCTCTCCTCACGTAATTCTGCGAAAAAAATTAATCGCTGGAGAATACGTTAATGGGCTTGGGAAAACTCTGGGAAATTTTTGTGCACGCACTGCGTTTCGGGGATCTGACCTTTCATTGGCAACAAATGATAAAAAGAAAGATACTGCACTATTTCAGGGCAATGTCGAACTAATGGCAATCACCGAAAACCTTATTTTTACTGAACCTTACTTTGAAGCAGAGATGAACCACCACACAGACGGACTTGAGCCAGTCGTCAAGACGCTTAGATCCGATGTTTCTCTAAAACAGGAAGTTCAACATATGCTTGTAAAATTCACCTCAAATACGGAAACATTACTCCATGGCGATCTTCACTCCGGATCAGTGATGTGTACTGACAACGAGACGAAAATTATAGATCCTGAATTTGGGTTTTACGGGCCCATGGGTTTCGATATTGGTATGCTGATATCTAACTTTTTAATGGCTTATTTCAGCCAACCGGGTCACAGAACTGAAAATACATTAGAAAAGTACCAAAATTGGATATTATCGATTATTGAAGAGATATATTCGACGTTCATAAGTGAATTTAGTAATCTTTGGCGCAATGAAAGGCACGGGATTTTATTTCCAAAAAGTCTTTTTGAAAGTCAAGGGCATAGCTCAGAAGGTGCACTGAACGGAGTACTTGACCATATTTGGTCAGATGCATTGGGTGTGTGTGGAATTGAAATGCATAGACGTATTCTTTCCCTTGCTCACAATGCAGACTTTGAAGAAATATCTGACTTAAAAACACGGGCAGAACTAGAAGCTAGAAACCTCATGATGGGTCGCCAACTTATTCTTGAAAGAAATCAAATCAAAGATATTCAGGCAATTCAAACGCTTGCAAGAAAATATAATTCGGAGAAACACCTATGAAGGTAAACGGTACTCATTACCGCTCAATTTGGTATGATCATGAGCTTTCAAAAGTTAAAATAATAGACCAGCGCTGGTTACCACATGATTTTAAGATCGTTGAACTAGAGACATTACAAAGTTTTGCAACTGCGATCAAAGATATGTGGGTTAGAGGGGCACCGTTAATTGGGGCAACAGCGGCTTATGGAGTCGCTGTAGCTTTAGAACATGATGCATCTGACAACGGATTAAAAAATGCATACGATACTCTGATCCAAACCCGCCCAACAGCAATTAACTTACGTTGGTCACTAGACCGTATGGAAACCGAGTTAGCGAAAATTGGAGAAAGTCAACGTCCAGCAGTTGCTATGGAAATTGCACATAGAATTGCCGAAGAAGATGTAGAAATAAATAAAAACATTGGCGAATTTGGTTTGAAGCTAATTAAAAAATTAGCTGAATCAAAAAAACCAGGAGAGCCTGTACGTTTGCTGACCCATTGTAATGCTGGTTGGCCCGCTACCGTGGATTGGGGGACTGCAACCTCTCCTATGTATCATGCGCATAATGAAAACATTCCAATACATGTATGGGTTGACGAAACAAGGCCCAGAAACCAAGGTGGAATGACGGCTTGGGAGTTACAGAGCCACGGCATCAGCAATACTTATATAACAGACAATGCAGGCGGTCATCTTATGCAAAAAGGCTTAGTTGACATGGTTATTGTAGGTACCGATAGAACAACCGCTCAAGGGGATGTGTGTAACAAGATTGGAACTTACCTAAAAGCTCTTGCCGCACATGACAACAAAGTACCTTTCTATGTTGCATTACCTTCTCCAACCATAGATTGGCGAATTAATGATGGTCTTGCAGATATTCCGATTGAAGAGAGGCCAGAGAGGGAAGTTACTCATATTTTAGGTAGAACCTCACACAATGATATAGCAGAAGTTAAAGTCACCTCCGAGGGTGTTCCTGGTGGCAATCCGGCATTCGATGTAACACCCAATCGACTAATAACCGGCTTGATAACTGAGCGAGGTGTTTCAGAAGCTTCTAAAGATGCATTAGCAGAAATGTTTCCAGAAATGGCTGGAGCCACAAAGAATGATTAAAAATAATTACAAGGAAAAAGATGCTCAAATCTGGACGTCTGAAGCATCCAAAGACGATGCTGATCAACATTTAGCACTACGGGTTTATACCTCTAGATTAATTGGTCAGAATCCTGATCTTGTAATGCATGGAGGCGGGAACACTTCGGTTAAAGTGGAAAGAAAAAATCTTTTTGGGGAAACCTGCAAAGTCATGCACGTCAAGGGTTCCGGGTGGGATTTAGACACAATACTTGCGCCAGGTCTTCCAGGCCTTTGGTTGGACCCACTCAAGAAATTACGAGAACTTGAGCGGCTTTCTGATGAGAATATGGTAAATATACAACGCGCTAATTTGTTAGATAGCAGCTCACCTAACCCATCTGTAGAGACTTTGTTGCACGCATTTCTTCCGCACAAGTATATTGACCATACCCATGCAACTCCATTTCTAATCCTCGCAAATTTACCAAACGCCACTGAGGTGTGCAAAGAGATATTTGGTGAAAAGCTAGGTATCGTTCCATATATTATGCCTGGATTTGCTTTAGCAAAAAAAGCTGCAGAAGTTTTTGAGCAAAATCCAAGCGTAGAGGGCCTAATGCTTTTGGGGCATGGTCATTTTGCCTTTGGAGAGACTGCGAAAGAAAGTTATGATCAAATTATCGTGCATACTCAAAAAGTAGCCGACTACCTAAAGATCGAGAATCCAACAAACCTTTTTACTCGCAACCCCCATAGGGCAAGCGGTGTATTTCCAATCATACGAGGCCTGATAGGTGATATGATTGGGCCAAATTCACCTATGCCGATAATGGATCTCAGGAACGGAAAAGACGAACTTCAATTCTTGAAACGCAATGATCTTGAAGAACTCTCAACTAGGGGGACCGCTTCTCCAGATCACGTGATCCGTATAAAGGGTAGACCTTTAGTCTTACGGGAGTCGGTTTGGTCTCAGGGCAGAGAAGCAATTAAAGAAGAACTAGATAAATATGCAGAAGAATATAAAGCGATGTTTGAGCGCCAGGCACCACAAGCCGACCAGCCCAAAACAATGTTACCTACTGATCCGAAAAATATTTGGATGGAAGGTATCGGCTTAATTGGATTGGGTGCAAATGCAAAGGCGGCCAGCATAGCCGGAGATCTTGTAGTTCAAAACGCACGAGTGAGAGCTATTGGCGAAGATGCCGGAGGATTTAGGCCGATCTCAGAAAAAGACTTATTCGATTGCGAGTATTGGTCACTTGAACAGGCAAAGCTAGGAAAGGGTGCACCACCCAAATTTCAAGGTAAAGTTGTGATGATAACCGGCGGCTCTGGAACAATTGGCTTTGCAATAGCGGAGGCCTTTTCTAAGCTTGGGGCACAAACCATTCTTGTCGACAAAGACGAGATAGCTTTGAAGGAATCCGTTACTAAACTTGGCGTTGGACACAAATATTTTCCCATTGACGTAACTCATTCCGATGCAGCCAACCAAGCATTGTTGGCTGCTGTAAATAATTTTGGTGGATTAGATATATTAATTTCCAATGCCGGAGCCGCTCATGCAGGCCCAATGCTGGACATTTCAAATGAAGAATTGCGGAATGCATTTGAATTGAACTTTTTCTCTCATTACAGCTTTTCGACGGAAGCGGCAAAAATTCTGAAAGATCAAAATCGTGGCGGCCAAATTCTGTTCAACATATCAAAGCAAGCAGTGAATCCCGGCAAGAACTTTGGTGCCTATGGGCTTCCAAAGGCCACAACATTTTTCTTAATGCGGCAGTTAGCACTTGAACTGGGGTCTGATGGAATTCGTGTGAATGGTATAAATGCGGACAGAATTCGTTCCGGTCTTCTTACCGATGAATTTATATCATCCCGAGCTAAATCTCGTGGAGTTTCAGAGTCTGAGTATATGGCAGGAAACCTACTAAATAAGGAAGTTACAGCTGAACATGTTGCAGATGCGTTCACAGCGTTGGCTTGTGCTGAAAGCACAACTGGACATGTTATGACCGTGGATGGTGGTAATATAGAAGCAAGTTTACGGTAAATCAAAGTAACTCTGATAAAGGTATAATAAAAACTATTGAAGCAACTGAAACAGAAATTTACTCACTCGCCGAACTATATTCTAAGAGATGATGGCTATCTCGCAAATATTGCGTTGCTGTATTACCAAGAGGGCCTCAATCAAAGTGAGATTGCAAAACGTCTTGGTTTATCTCGTACGACTATTTTGAATTATCTAAAGGAAGGAAGAGAGCGGGGCATAGTTGATATACGAGTAAATGGCGAGACCCTTAATTCTTCAAAGATGGCCCGGGATTTAGCACAGAAATATAAACTTGAAGGTGTCTATGTTGCATATGTTGGAAGACAAGCTAAGTCAGACTTTTCACTCAGGCATACAGCTCGAGTGGCTGCTCTTGCACTTCATGACATTATCAATCCAGGGGACTTACTGGGAATTGCATGGGGGGAGACAATAAAGCTAATTGGAGAACAACTCCCAAACAGGGGGATACCCAATACGGAAGTATGTCAAGTAATTGGCTCGATGGAATCCGATAGATTACTAAGCGCAGAAGATTGCGCAATCCAAATTGCAAACAAAATTGGCGCTCAATGCCATACCCTCCACGCTCCTGCCATTTTATCATCTTCAAGTTTGGCCACAGCTCTAAGAGATGAGCCAGCAATAAAAAAACAATTAAAAAAATTTGAAAATCTGAATGCGATACTGACGTCAGTTGGGGATTTAACTGAAACTACTCACGTTCTATCATCCGGCCTAATTAAAAGAAAACACTTAGATGAAATTATCTCGAATGGAGGCGTTGGTTTTCTTTGTGGCAATTTTATAAAGTCCAATGGTGATAATCTTCCATCACCGTTAAAAGATTGTATGATTTCAATAACTCCATCTGAAATAAGAAAAACTCCAAAACGCATCATGGTTGCATCAGGAGAGAAAAAAATACATGCTGTTAAAGCAGCTCTGACTGGTGGGCACGCAACACATGTGGTCTTGGATGAAAATCTAATTTTAGAAATTCTTAAAAGTTAAATTTCATATTAGACAGAATGATCTTGGGATATAAAGCTATAAACCGCCAATTTCCCGAATTTTTTCAAAAATTTTATCCGAATTATGACCTGCTTTAAGCGACGCAAAAATAGTTGGTAGGCCGCCTCGCATTTTTAAAGCATCACGCTCCATCACCTCTAAACTGGCGCCTACGTGCGGTGCAAGATCTGTCTTATTTATGACAAGTATATCAGAACGTGTGATGGCAGGGCCACCCTTACGAGGGATTTCTTCTCCCGCAGCTACATCAATAACATAAATAGTTAAATCTGCTAATTCAGGACTAAAGGTGGCAGACAAGTTATCACCTCCAGACTCAATTAAAATGACTTCAAGATCAGGTAAACGCTCATTCATTTTCGCTACCGCAGCACGATTAATGGATGCGTCCTCTCGGATCGCTGTATGAGGGCACCCGCCTGTTTCGACCCCAAGAATTCTATCAGAGCTCAAAACTTGCATACGTGTCAAAGCTTCCGCATCCTCTTGAGTATAGATATCGTTAGTTATGGCGGCAATTGAATATGAGTCTTTCATCAACTTACACAATCGTGCGGTCAATGTTGTTTTTCCGGCCCCAACTGGGCCACCTATGCCTATCCTAAGTGGACCATTTTGGTTCATCATGTTTTAAATATCCTCGACACCTGTGTTTCATGTTTCATTGCGGCAATATCCGAAATAAAGACAGATGAATAAATATTATCTAAATTGCCGTCTCTTGTTTCATCCGCAACTTGGAGACAAATTGGTGATAATGTTTTTATAATTTTTTGAGCCTCAGTTTGACCAAGTGGCATCAATCGCTGTGCCGCAGAAACTAAATTTGATACATAGGCTTGCAAATATAAACTGGTTGTCAAATTTAATTCTATTCCCTCGACATTTGCACAAAAACCAATTGCAATTGGGTATACCAACTCATCAATTTCAATTGGCCATACTGCTTCCGTAACACTTTTAAATGCTTTACCAAGTTCGTCCATCTCTAAAAGGCGCTCCTGGGAACTTGCAAGTGCACGAGCTTTCCTATTTATTTCTATAAGAGCTTCATCTGAGTTGCATTTATAAGCTGCAGCCAAAAATAATGCATCTGTACGAGCTGCACCATGCTGCAAAATATTGAATAGCCACTCGCTAAGACTGTCTGCATTACCCAGCCACTGTAAATTCACAAGAGCCTCAAGACCGTGACTATATGTGAAGGATCCAACAGGATACGATGGGGAGATCCACTGGCTGAGAGTTAAGATACTTTGCTCAGTGGGCATGGCTGTGCGTGCGTCCGTGACCATAGGCACCTCCCTCTGGATTGAATGGCTCTTTTACAGTTTCCACCTCAGCGCCTAGCTTGATTAGCATTTCCTTGATGACATGGTCTTTTTGAATAAGTAGTCGTGCTCCTTCTATTTGACATGGCACGTGACGATTGCCGATGTGCCATGCAAACCGTAGTAGATCACCTTTTATCTGTAATAGTTCTTCATCAGCAAACACTACACCAACTAGCCTCCCATCCTCGAGTAGAAAAGCTTCATTTTTAGAAATTGAACGCGTTTTGGGAAGGTCTACTAAAAACTTTAAACCGTGCTTAGTTTCCAAAACCTTACGACGCAAAAACCTTGCATGGTAATCCAAAATGACAAATTCGTCAGGTTTATGACTATGTATTACGTCAACGCACCGAGGGAAATCCATATCGCCTCCTTAAAACATAAAATAGCGTTGCGCCATAGGGAGAACTTCAGCAGGTTCGCACGTCAATAGTTCTCCATCTGCCCTTACTTCATATGTCTCTGGATTGACCTCCATAACCGGCGTTGCATTATTGAGCAACAAATCTGCCTTACCAATATCTCTTGTGTTGATAACTGGTAAAAGTTCCTTCGCCAGTCCAAGTGTATTCTTTATCCCTTCGTCGAAAGCTGCCTTACTAACAAATGTAGCAGCTGATTTTTCTACTGAACGCCCGTAAGCACCAAACATCGGGCGAGAGTAAACGGGTTGAGGCGTTGGAATAGATGCATTGGGATCACCCATCTGAGCCATGGCGATTGTTCCTCCCAGTAGAACCATTTCTGGCTTCACACCAAAAAAAGCAGGATCCCACAACACAAGATCAGCCCGTTTTCCTATCTCAACACTGCCAATTTCACTCGACATTCCATGTGCAATCGCAGGATTAATAGTATATTTCGCAATATACCTTCGGACACGGAAATTATCATTGTTACCATTTTCGTCTGCTAACTGCCCTCTTTGCTTTTTCATTTTGTCAGCCGTTTGCCATGTCCTAATGAGCACTTCACCTACTCGGCCCATTGCTTGACTATCAGATGCTATGATACTGAACGCACCCATATCATGTAGAATATCTTCCGCTGCAATAGTCTCGCGGCGTATACGACTTTCCGCAAAAGCGACGTCCTCAGGAATAGATTTATCGAGATGATGACATACCATGAGCATATCAAGATGTTCCTCGATTGTATTCTTTGTAAAAGGTCTGGTTGGATTTGTTGAAGATGGTAAAACATGCGATTCTCCACAAATTTTTATAATATCAGGAGCATGTCCTCCTCCTGCACCCTCAGTATGAAATGCATGTATCGTACGCCCTTTTAAAGCAGCAATTGTATTTTCTACAAAACCAGACTCATTCAGAGTGTCGGTATGTATCATAACCTGCACATCCATGGCATCTGATACACGCAAGCAGCAATCTATTGCGCCCGGAGTGGTACCCCAATCTTCATGTAATTTTAACGCACATGCACCACCTTTAATTTGCTCTTCTAATGCCTGAGGAAGAGAAGCATTTCCTTTTCCTGCAAATGCAAGATTCATAGGAAATGCATCTGCTGACTGAAGCATTCGAGCTATATGCCAGGACCCAGGAGTGCAAGTAGTTGCAAGCGTCCCATGTGCCGGCCCTGTTCCACCTCCCAACATGGTTGTGACTCCAGAGTGGAGGGCATCCTCGATTTGCTGCGGACATATAAAATGAATATGACTATCAAAGCCACCCGCCGTTAAGATTTTACCTTCTGCTGCGATTATTTCCGTGCCCGGGCCAATAACAATGTCAACATTTGGTTGCGTATCAGGATTTCCTGCTTTGCCGATCTTTAAAATGCGACCATCCATTAAACCAACATCTGCTTTGTATATACCGCTGTAATCTACAACCAGCGCGTTGGTCAGCACCGTATCTACGGCTCCTTTAGAGCGTGCGGTTTGTGATTGCCCCATCCCATCCCGGATGACCTTTCCACCGCCGAACTTAACTTCTTCACCATAGGTTGTGAAATCCCGCTCTACCTCGATAATAAGGTCGGTATCAGCAAGCCGTATTTTGTCGCCAGTTGTTGGACCGTACATTGCCGAATAATCATATCTCGATATCGTGGAAGCCATTATATTTCTCCCATAACTTTCTGATTAAATCCAAAAATTCTTCGACCACCTGAGATTTCAATAAGTTCGACCTCCCTTTGCTGTCCTGGCTCAAACCGTATTGCAGTACCTGCGGCTATATCAAGGCGCATGCCCAGTGCAATATCACGGTCAAATTCAAGAGCACTATTCGCTTCACCAAAATGGTAGTGAGAGCCAACCTGGATGGGGCGATCACCAGTATTAGCAACCATTAAGGTAGTACTTTTTCGATCTTCATTCAGTGCTATTTCGCCTGCTAATGGAATTACTTCGCCAGGTATCATTTTTTGACCTTTCTCAAAAGTATTTAGTTTCTAACTTCACTCAAAATCTGATTTTGTTTAAAAATTTTTATGTATTCTATAAATCTTACCTAATAGGGTTGTGAACTGTTACAAGCTTGGTTCCATCCGGAAATGTAGCCTCAACTTGAATTTCAACTATCATTTCAGCAATCCCATCCATGCATTGATCCCGGGTAATTACGTGTGCTCCGGCTTCCATCATATCTGCAACACTTCGACCGTCTCTGGCTCCTTCAACCACTGCGTCAGTAATTATGGCAATAGCCTCAGGGTGATTTAGTTTAACACCTCTTGCCAAACGTTTTCTGGCTACTTCTGCGGCCATTGCTATTAATAATTTATCTTTTTCTCTTGGAGTAAGTTTCATTTCAAATCATCCATGGTTTAGGTAATAGATTTCCACTAAGTCGCTTTAAGACGGGAATTAAAAAATGTCTCATTTCGTAACTGTTGGGAGCCAAAGCTCGCATAACAAGGGTATCTTTTTGCACTAAGGAAGCACCTGCTGTCTCGGGCAACAAAGATCGCACCACCGTAAGTAGCTTGCCGGCATCAGAACCGATGTAAACAACAAGAACCGTAACATTTGCGCCATTAGCAATTGTAGTGCTGCTCAGGTGTTCAGTAATATTATTCGATAAGAAGAGCTTTTCTAAGAAATGTATAGAACCATTTTTTCTTATCTCAATATGATCTTTTATTTTTGCAGAATTTAATCTTTCGCCACTTGCAATTCTACCAAATACTAAGGGCTCAACCAGTAAGCACTTACTAGTTTCATGCATATCTATGATGAGTGATCGGGAAAGATTGGAATTCTCAAAAAGTATAGTTT
>LUQC01000027.1 GCA_001627925.1 Rhodobacteraceae bacterium REDSEA-S34_B6
AGTATTCAGAGGTTTGCATTCATCTTGGTGCTCTTGAGGTCTTTTGCCAACCCATTTTTTAACCTCGCCCGACTTAAAGCAAAACTCACTTTTGTGATACGGGCATAATATTGTAGCTTTTTCGGTTATTTGTCCGATATCTAATGGTAAGTCCATGTGAGGACAAAGATTTTCAATAGCATAAATTTCACCCTCGTTGATCAAAAGAATTTCTTTTTCCTTAAGTTTAAACTTTTTCTTTTCACCCAAATTCAACTCCTCAATAGGTAAGGTTCGAAACCACTGTTTGCCATCTATATTTCTTTCAACTTCAGTAACATTTAACTCCAATGCACTGCTATTTACATCGCTTACTTCGTACAAAGTAATCAAGTTACTGGTTCCCCGTAGTTTCAATCTGAGATAATTTTTAACTGAGACTTTTTCTTTAACTTGATCATATACCGTTTCAGAAATAAGTAGACGGGTGCCGGCTTCTTTGTAACTGCGTCGCCAATAACGGTAACTTTTCTATCCTCACCAATTCCAACAGATCCGGAAATAACCTCTCCGTAATGTACTCCAACTCTTATATCGAAATCTCGTCCGTAAGCTTGTTTTAGGTATGATTTGAACTGATCCATTTCCTTCAACATTTCAACACTAGCACTTACTGCTCGCAAAGATTGTTGCCTCGACTCCTTGAGGCCAAAGATTGCCAAGATAGCGTCGCCAATGTAGTTATTAACTTCGCCTCCGTGGCGTATAATCACCTCCCTCATTATTGAAAAATATCTGTTCAGGATAAATATGACATCGTATGCGGATAAAGACTCTGAAAAAGGGGTGAAGCCCTTTATGTCACAAAAAAGTATTGTTAGGTTCCGTATGGTTCCCACAGACTCTAATTTTTTTTCGGTTATTTGATTGTTAAGATCAGCATCTCTTTTGTCTAAAAGCAGCCTGCGAAAGGATACATTGCCGCTCAATTTTGTTTGACATCCCAACCTAATGTTAGGTGGAAATGAAAGCTTTTGGGCAAGCTTTTCCTCTAGTTCACTTCTTGGATGACAGTTTTCTAGTCCGTCTAAAATTTCAACACGACAAGTAGAGCACTTCCCTGTACCACCACACGCACTTAGATGGGCTATATTATTTCTTAAAGAAGCCAGAAGAATTGACTCTTCTTCAGTAATGTCAATTTCTCGGTTATCGGGTTGCACCAAGGCAGTGAATGTTATCTCGTCCGTTTGCAATCCCAAATGGTTATGGGTCCCGTCGCAGAACGGACTGTTTGAGGTTTTTTTACAGCCGCACAGGTATACAGTCTCTGTTTTTTGAGCAGTAAATTTTCTCGGACTGTGTTGAGTACCTTGGTGACTTCCATCACAAAATGGCTGTTGCTTACTCTGACCGCAGCTGCACCAGAAGTAATCTGAACCCGCTTCTAGCTTAACAGGAAATGGTGTCTTTACGTTCATCCAGCTATCCCAAATTATACCTTATACCTCAAAATAATAGTTCAATCTTTAAAAATAGTAAGTCAAATGAGACCATCAAAATTTATTAGGAGAAATTTGGCAAAAATTGGAGAAAATTACAGATTGAAGTCAGCAAATTATTTAATTAGTGAGCCCGAAGAAAGTTAGCTGGTTTTATCTTCAGGGCCTGCGTTGCGAAATAAAGTCCAGCCAAGAGATTTGCAATTAATCCACCCATTATAATCACTAAAGCTGTATCCCAAATTATCTTAAATGGGAGCTCGAGAACGAGCGATGTTATACACCATGCTCCACCAATTGCAAAAAATATTGCCACGAAGCCTGCTGTAGCACCTATTAATGAAAAGCGAATAATATAACTAATTATAAGGTCCTGTCGGGTAGCCCCCAAAGTCTTCAAGATGGCTGCGTCATAGGACCTTGCGCTTTGCCCTGATGCTGCTGATCCCAAAAGTACTAAAAAGCCCATTGCTAAGGTTGTCAGCGCACCATATGAACTCGCTGTCGCCATAGAGCTTAGTAAATTACTCACACGTTCTATTACATTTCTTACTTTTATGAGGGTAATGTTGGAAAATCTACTTGATAAATTATTGAAAACCGCAGTCTCGGCTTCAGTACTCGCATAAATTGTCATTATAAAGCTATGGGGAGCTGTTTTGAGCGCACTAGGATTCATGGCTATGACGAAGCCAATTCCAGCGGATGAAAAATCTACATTACGAAGACTTGTAATTTCTCCAGTAATTTCTCTTCCCATTATATTCACTGTTACACTATCACCAATTCCAAGTCCTAGCTCTTCGGCCTGTTCAGCAGCAAAACTTATTTGGGTTGCACCCGAATAGTCCTTGGGCCAAAGCTGACCTTTTGTCAGATTGAATCTTGTGGGTAACTCCTCAAAGTATGTGATGCCTCTATCGCCTCTTATAACCCAATGATCACCAGCAACCTCAGATGCCTGCTTGTTATTTATTTTTGTTATAATGCCTCTCAGCATCGGAGCTTCATCAAAAGAAATGACCCCTTTATTAGAGTTTAAAATGTCTCGCACTTCCTCAATTTGAGATTTTTGAATATCGATTACGAAATAAGATGGCGCAACTTCAGGCAAATCATTATTGATGGATGTCCGCAGATTACCGTCAACCTGACCTATTATGGCAAGCACGGTTAGGCCTAGACCTATTGCAATCAGTGAATTATTGGTTCCTTCTTGAGTGCCCCCCATTGCAGCAAGCGCCCAACGAGTAGATGGATGGCCATTGATAACCCGACTAAACTTTCTGATGCAGTACATCAAGATACGTGCTGACAAAAATAAAGTTACCAACGCTACCGTAAATCCCAGCGCAAACCAACTTGTAAGTTCAGGATTCTGATTAAATACGGCGGAAATAATTAAAAGAATAAGTACCAAGATAAAGCTCAAAACTAAGTATTTCAAACGTGGGAAGCCATCTTTAATTAAATTCATTTCTCGAAATAGTGCTGCAGCTTGTATATTTTCACATCTTGATAATGGCCAAAGTGTAAATAACGTCGCAATTATAGTGCCATAAATAGCCGCCTCTACTATTGGCTTGATGGAAAAAACTATGCTTATTGGAATTGGGATTAAAACTTTTAGCAGGGGTGCGCAAAGATGTGGCACACTCGCGCCAATTACTAAACCTATGGTAATTCCAATGAAGGAGATGATAGCCAGCTGAACGAAGTAGGTCATAAAAATCTGGGAATTTGTAGCGCCTAAACTCCTCATGACGGCTATCGTTGAAATTTTCCGATTCAGGTAACTTTTAACGGCGGATCCGATTCCGACACCACCTACTACGAGTCCGGCCAAACCAACCATAATAAAAAAGGCTGATAATCTATTCACAAATTCAGAAATACCCGGTGCACCATTTCTGGCATCCCTCCAACGCATTCCATTATTTTCAAATTTAATTTTTGCTAGAGTTCTGAGTTCATCCAAGTTTTCAAAAGGCTCAATTAAGAGTCTATATTTTGCTGTAAAAAGCGTCCCTGGCGCAATTAATCCAGAGTCTAAAAGGTCCTCACTTTTTATAATTGTTCGTGGACCAAAACCAAAATTAGTTCCTGCATCATCTGGTGAGGATTGAATTATATCTCGTAAAACAAATTGGGTAAGCCCGAGACTGAAGGTTTCGCCTATATTAATTCCTAATCTTGAAGCAAGATCACTCTCCATGACTGCACTTTTGGGTTGGCGGAACACGTCCTTGAATGATTTTCCACTCGCAAGTTGGACATTTCCAATAAGCGGATATTTATTGTCGACAGCTTTCACCTGAGTTAGCGCTCTTTCGTTTGCACCTCCCTCGACAAACTTGGCCATCGATCTGAACTCAATAATTCCAGATATATTTTGAGATATAGTTTCCAGCCATTTTAGTTCTTCTGAGTTTGCTAATCGATAGGTAAATTCTGCTTCTGCATTGCCACCCAGTAATTCAGACCCTTTCTCACTAATCGCAATTTCTATCCCACTCTTCACAGTTCCAATGGCTGAAATAGTGCCAACCCCAAGAATTAGGCATGCAAGGAAAATACGGAAACCAGATACACCTGAGCGTAATTCGCGGATTGCCATCAGTATTGGGAATTTTAATTTTCCAACACTGATCACTGGAGTTTTCCATCTCTGATTTTTATGATCCTATCACACTTTTTTGCAAGCTCGCGGGAGTGCGTTACCAAAAAAAGGGTAGTCTCTTGCTCATCTTTAAGTTCAAAAAGTAAATCTACGATTGCTTTCGTATTTTCTTCATCTAAATTTCCAGTGGGCTCATCTGCTAAAAGGATTTTAGGGTTTGAAACAAATGCTCTGGCTAATGCCACACGCTGTTGTTCTCCACCAGATAGCTGAGACGGATAATGATCAGCGCGCTTCAACAATCCAACCCTATCTAATGCTTTCATAGCGTATTCGGCTGGTTTCTTTGAAGAAGAGATTTCTAACGGTGTTGCAACGTTCTCCAGTGCTGTAAGTGTGGGTATCAAATGAAAAGATTGAAAAACAACACCGACATTATTTTGCCGAAGCTTAGAAAGCCTGTCTTCAGACAATCCAGTAATCAACTGGTCCAAAATTTTTATTTCCCCACTTGAAGGTTTTTCTAGTCCGCCAGCGAGCATCAATAACGACGACTTACCAGATCCAGATGGACCTATTAATCCGATACTCTCACCTTTATTAATATCTAGAGAAATATTTTTTATAATGTTCACATTGCCTGCGTTGCCTTTAAGCGTCAAAGATACATTTTGTAATGAAATTATCGGTGCTCCCATGAAAGCTCTCTCATGATTTTACTAAATAGATTAAAATATGGTTTGTTTTTGGTCTTCAACAAGATGATCATTTCACTATTTGTGGTATCCTCATTTGCCATTGCAGACAATCAAGTAAAAATTCTTATGCTTGGCGATAGTTTAACCCAAGGTTATGGTTTAGAAGAAAAAAGTGGATTGGTCCCAGTGCTTCAGCGCTGGCTATCAAGTAATGAAACAGATGTTTTGTTGTTAAATGGTGGGGTTTCCGGCGATACGACCCTGGGTGGACTTGAACGGTTAGATTGGTTGCTTACTCCAGATATAGACGGTGTAGTCGTTGCTCTTGGTGGAAATGATCTGTTGCGTGGCTTTAATCCAGTGTTTACAAAAAATAATCTGGAGAAAATTTTTACACAGTTAAAATCGAAGGGTATCAGTGCTGCGGTCGTTGGAACTATTTCTCCCTTGAATTATGGACCAGAATTTAAAAAAGAATTTGATGATATTTTTCCTGCATTGGCAAAGGAATATGGTCTTTTTTACGTCGATAGCTTTTTCGTTCCTTTAGTCGACAAACAAACACAGCAAATCTCAATTAACTTACTACAAAATGACGGTATTCATCCAAACGATAAGGGAGTTGAGGCGATTGTGGCGTATATTGGTCCGGTAATTAAAGATTTTATAGAGTCATTATCGAAATTATAACTAAACAGAAATTAGCTAGATTTCACGAAACCGCCTTAGTCTATGCAGTATGAGTTATGGATAAATAAGATGCCAAGATGTCACAACGAGCATCAGCAAAAAAAATGAACTCTTGAATTTCTGTTGTAAACAATACTAAACACGAACTTATTTTAGGAGATAAAATGGCCAAAGAAGAATTACTCGAGTTTCCAGGGGTTGTAAAAGAGTTACTTCCTAACGCTACATTCCGAGTTGAACTTGAAAATGGCCATGAAATTATTGCGCATACGGCTGGTAAAATGAGAAAGAACCGTATCCGTGTTCTTGCAGGTGACCGCGTTCAGGTTGAAATGACACCGTATGATTTGACAAAGGGGCGTATAAATTTTCGCCATAAATAACACTTGAAGCTTATACTTGGATCAAGTAGCCCTCGGCGGCTGGATTTACTTACCCAAATAGGTGTGGTCCCTGATAAAATTCGAGCACCCAACATTGATGAAAATTATCAAAGAGGCGAACTTCCGCGCCACTATTGCAACAGAATAGTATTAACGAAAATTAATGCACTATCATGTAAGGCAGATGAAGTTACTTTGTGTGGGGACACGACTGTAGCTTTAGGTAGGCGTATTCTTGGCAAACCGAAAGATGCTGACCAAGCAATGGAGTATTTAACTTCTCTCTCCGGTAGAAGGCATCGCGTTATAACGGCAATAGCCGTGCGAAATAGCAAAAAAATTTGGACACAAGATGTTGTCAATACAGTAAAATTTAAGGTTCTCTCAAAAAAAGAAGTTGAAGATTACATTGCAACTGGGGATTGGATTGGTAAAGCTGGAGCCTATGGAATCCAAGGCCATGCTAGTAAATTTATTCCTTGGATAGCAGGTTCTTTCTCGGCAATAGTGGGGCTGCCTCTTTTTGAAACGAATAACTTGTTGACCAAAGCAGGTTATACCATTCGAAAAGTCTTAGAATGAAAGGGAAGATAGCTCTACTTGATTACTTTGATGGGAAAGAGGCAGCTGCATTGCTAATCGATGGTGAATTGCATGATTTTTTTGCAGAACCAGGCCCAAATGCGCCTGGTTCCATCTTTAAGGTGAAAGTTAAACATCAAATAAAAGGAAGTGGAGGTATTTTCGTCGAAAGTCCAGATGGAGATTTCTTTTTGCATAAAACGAAGGGAATAACTGCTGGAGATGTTATTTTGGTCCAAGTCATTAGTTATGGTGACAGAGAAAAACTTCCTCGCGTTACAACAAAATTACTTTTTAAAAGTAGATATGTAATCGTAACACCGTTTAATGAGGGCTTAAATATAGCGAAGAATATTCAAGATGATGAAAGAAGAATTCAGCTAAAGCAATTAGTTGTAGAGGGGCTTAACCATATACCGTATGGTATGATTATGCGATCATCTTGCGCATCCGCTAATAAGAGTGAAATTATTAGCGACTGTAAAAATACAATAATGACGGCGCAGAATGTATTATCAGCTGAGGATAAACAGATGGGTTTAATACATCGAGCCCCTTCTCCTCATCAATTGGCATGGCGGGAATGGATTGATATACCTGCTTTAGATAAAACAAGTGGTACGTTTGCTTACCATGGCGTTTTAGAATTCATCGATGAATTAAAACATTCAAAAGTAATTCTAAATAATGGTAATTATACAAAGGCCTTTGTAGCGATTGACGTTAATACTGCTGGCGATATATCATTTGCCGCTGGCCTCAAGGCGAATTTGGCGATGGCTAAAGATTTGCCACGTCAATTGCGTTTGAGAGGGTTGGGTGGGCAAATAGTCGTAGATCCTGCTCCGATGTTACGGCAAGACCGTAAGATAGTTGAAAACGCTCTTAAGTCTGCGCTGAGGAAGGACACCGTAGAGACTAATTTTGTCGGTTGGACGGCAATGGGCTTGATCGAATTACAGCGTGCAAGAGTTCGACCTAATTGGTTAATGCGATAAGTTACATTTCTTTAACTATTAATTCTTAGGATTTAAACTGCGGTATCTTTGTAGTTTATCTCTTTTTTATCCTCTCCAAGCCGACTGCGTCGAATATGGAGTCTATTTAGAGCATTTAAATACGCTTTGGCTGACGCAACTACAGTGTCAGTATCTGCCGATTGGCCTGTAGAAATATTTCCTTTGTCCTCCATTCGAACAGTCACTGTAGCTTGTGCGTCCGTTCCCTCTGTTACTGCATGAACTTGATATAGCTGCAATTTCGCAGTGTGAGGATAAAGCGCTTTAACTGCATTAAAAGTTGCGTCAACTGGTCCATCACCCGTAGCATTAGTCGATACCTCATTACCATCAATTGCTAAGATCATTTTGGCACTTTGTGGCCCATGAGTTCCACATATAACCTCTAAAGATTTTAAAACTATGTGATCATTTTCTGTATCTTCTCCGGCACGCATAAGCGCAATGAGGTCTTCGTCATAAACCTCTTTTTTTCTATCGGCTAATTCTTTGAAACGCACAAACACATCTTTTAATTGATTATCCGCCAACTGATAACCCAAATCTTCCAATTTAGCTCTCAGAGCTGCCCGCCCTGAGTGTTTTCCTAAGACAAGATTGTTTCAGAGTTTTTTAGCATTCCGTCTTGGTGTATGCCACTTTCATGGGCAAATGCATTTTTGCCAACAATTGCTTTATTAAATTGGACTGGAAAACCTGAAACTGTTGCAACTCTCCTCGAGAGATTCATTAATTTAGTTGCATCTATTCTTGTGTGGTAAGGCATTATATCGCCTCTCACTTTGAGTGCCATTACAACTTCTTCGAGTGCAGTATTGCCAGCTCGTTCGCCAAGTCCATTAATTGTGCACTCTATTTGCCTAGCCCCTCCTTCTACCGCTGCAAGAGCATTGGCTGTGGCCATACCTAAATCATTGTGACAGTGAGTTGCAAACACGACCTCATCTGCCCCTGGGACTCTCTCGATTAGCATACGAATTAAATCAGCGGATTCGACTGGTGCAGTATAGCCTACGGTGTCAGGAATGTTTATGGTTGCAGCGCCGGCCTTTATTGCTATTTCTACCACGCGCATCAAGTAATCATGTTCTGTTCGAGTTGCATCCATGGGAGACCATTGAACATTGTCGCATAAGTTTCGAGCATGTGTAACTGTATCGTGAATTAGCTCAGCCATCTGGTCTTTATCAAGATTTGGAATGGCGCGGTGTAATGGCGACGTTCCAATAAACGTGTGTATCCGAGGTGCACTAGAATTTTTCACAGCTTCCCAACACCGGTCAATATCTTTGTAATTAGCACGGGCTAAACCGCATATCGTAGAATTTTTTGAGCGTCGAGCGATTTCACTGACCGCTTTAAAGTCGCCTTCTGAGGCAATCGGGAACCCAGCCTCTATGATATCCACACCCATTTCATCCAATAGCTCAGCAATTTCGAGTTTTTCGTCATGGGTCATAGTTGCTCCTGGTGACTGTTCGCCATCACGGAGAGTGGTGTCAAAAATTACTACCCTGTTACTATGGTTATTATTTTTCATTTGGAATCTCTATGTTTGGTATTTAAAATTAAGTTCGATGCGGTCATTGTCTCCTCTGAGCGGACGCACCTTTCTGGCACGCTCAGAGGCTGCCTAGTATCAGATTTTGACGTTGATCTATTACCTTACAAATTTTGGACATTGAACTCATTTACACCAAGACGTTTCTTGAGGAGGAGTTTATACATGCATTGGTTTAAAAGAAAACAATAAAATAATTTTTGATCGTAAAGTGTGTGCAGTAGACACATAGCGCATCAAGTTATATTTTATATATTGAGTGAGATTTTAATGAGGCTAATAGTTTTGAACGAGCAAATGGAAGAAAGAATAGAAAAAATTGAAGCAGTGATATCTAATTTGGTGCGCAATAGCGAAGATTTGTCCGATATTGTTGCGGCTCAAGATAAAGAAATATCCAGAATTAAGGATAACCTACAGTGGCTTCTGGAGAGAGATTTTGAACGTCAAAATGCTGAAAATACGGTTACAGATGAAAAACTTCCACCACATTGGTAGATACGAAAGCAATTGTCATTCTATTGAAGCTAAAGTAGTCTTTACTAAAAAATAAAATAAAGCACAAATGGGCGTACTATGAAATTTTTTGTTAAGTTATTTCTATCAGCATTTTTGGTATTTTCAGTTCCCTTTAGTGTTGGTGCTCAAGATGATGTTGTCGTTACAAAGCAATATGACGATGGCGGTATGTATGAGGGTACCTTTAAAAACGGTCTTCAGCATGGAATAGGAACATATCGTTTGCCGAATGGATATGAGTATAGCGGCGAATGGGTTGATGGCGAGATTCTAGGAGTTGGTGTGGCAAAATTCCCAAATGGCTCTGTGTATGAAGGGAATTTTATAAAAGGTAAACCAGAGGGCTCCGGCAAAATAATTTTTGCAGACGGGGGAACTTACGAAGGAACTTGGTTAGATGGAAAAATAACTGGTCAGGGTATAGCTGTTTACGCAAACGGATCTCGGTTCGAGGGTGGATTTTTGGAAGCAATGCATCACGGGCAAGGTGTCATGACTAACTCAGATGGCTATGTATATGACGGTGATTGGGTAAATGGCGTCAAGGAAGGTTCAGCGAAAATTACCTACCCCGATGGTTCAGTGTATAGCGGAAGTGTCATTCGTGGAGCTCGAGAAGGTAAAGGGACCCTTGAAATGCCAGAAGGTTTGGTTTTTGAGGGCTTTTGGAAAAACGGTGAGATTAACGGATTAGGGAAATTAACTCAGCCAAATGGCGATATCTACAAAGGTGAACTTTCTAATGGAAAAAGAAACGGTAACGGGGTTGTAGAGTATGCAAACGGCGACATATATGATGGAGAATTTAAAGAAGATCAAAGAGCAGGTCAGGGCACTTTCCTAGGTTCTGATGGCTATAAGTATGTAGGGGAGTGGGCCGAGGGGCAAATTCAAGGTGAGGGTGAAGTTACTTATCCTGATGGTTCATTCTACGCAGGTAATTTTGTAAATGGATTAGCAAGTGGTACTGGTAAAATTCAATATCCAGATGGCTCTGTGTACGAGGGAGAGTGGAAGGCTGGGGTTATCGAGGGTATAGGCCGCGCTCAGTATTCAAATGGGGTCGTCTATGAGGGTGGATTTAAAAATGCCCGTAATCATGGTTTTGGAATAATGGATTATGGAAATGGATACATTTACGAAGGTGATTGGAAAGATGGTAACCGCCATGGCAAGGGGGTGTCAAAATTTGCTGATGGAATGGTCTATGAAGGTGATTATTTGAACGGCAAACGCCATGGTATAGGTAAAATCACTCTTGCAGATGGCTTTAGATATGAGGGTGAATGGTTGGCTGGTGAAATAACTGGTAAGGGCATCGCCACTTATTCAAATGGCGATGTTTATGAAGGAACTTTCGTTAATGGGCGCCGCCAAGGCCAAGGCACAATCAAATTTGCAAACGGAAGGTCGGCTAAAGGTAATTGGCAAGATGGCGCACTTATTGATTCTGAGACTTCAGTAACCGATACGGATATTGAGGCATCTACCGGCAATGAATGATAGTTACTGCCATTAAATCATACGATTTTTTGAAATATCAGAAAGAATTTTTTTGGCTTTAGCTAAGGTCGCAGATTTTAGATTTGCGTCCTGTCTTTCCCAATTGCGGTACATTTGTCCCATTCTAGGGTTTGAAGAAAATTTTTCTTTATGCCTAATAAGGAAATCCCAGTATAGGGCATTAAATGGACAGGCTCGATCGCCCAATTTATCTTTAACGTCGTAATGGCAACTCTTACAATAGTTTGACATTCTATTTATGTATGCACCGCTACTGATGTACGGTTTTGATGCGACCACCCCTCCATCAGAAAATTGGCTCATCCCCAAAGTATTGGGTGCCTCAACCCACTCAAAAGCGTCGATGTACACAGAAAGATACCAACGATGAACTTCTTTCGGGTCAATATCTGCTAGAAGAGCAAAGTTGCCAGTGACCATAAGACGCTGTATATGGTGAGCATACGAGTACTGCTTAGTTTGTAGAACAGCTTGAGATACGCACTGCATTTTTGTATCGCCACTCCAATAAAAACTAGGGAGTTTTCCTTTTGCATTCAAATAATTTTGATTGATATAATCCGGACCCTTTAGGAAATAGATTCCTCTAATGTATTCGCGCCACCCAATTATTTGCCGAATGAAACCTTCCACAGCGTTTAATGGCGCAATACCGGTAATAAAAGCCCTTTCCACCTTTCGGCAGGTTTCTAAGGGATCGAGTAGTCCGGTGTTAAGATACAACGAAATAAGGGCGTGATATAGAAACGGTTCGCCAAGCATCATAGCGTCTTGATAGTCCCCAAATAACGGTAGTGAATTTTTTATAAATTTATCAAGAGCGAGGTTAGCTTCGTCAGGTGTTACTGCGTAATTGAAAGGATATACGTCACCAAAGTGCGAATTGTACCTTGCATTAACAAGAGCCAAAACATCTTCCGTTATTTTGTCGTTATTAAATTCAGTAGGTGCTGGACTGATAATTTTTTTAGGTGGTGACTTTCGATTTTCTTGATCAAAGTTCCATTTGTCGCCAATGGGTTTATCACCATCCATTAATAAACCGGTCTTTCTTCTCATCTCACGATAAAAAAATTCCATTCTCAATGTTTTTTTGTCATGTGCCCAATTTTCAAATTCTACCTGTGATGCAATAAAGCGATCATCTTCGATCATTTTAACCTCTAAAGGCGCGTCATTAAGTAGTTCTATTAGACGCCACTCACCCGGTTTTGTAACTATCAGTTCATTTGCGCCTACTTGGTCGGCGTATCGAAGAATTTCGCCCAAGATGTTTTGAGAATTCTGCGGATCATCGACTTTACTGTATAAAACTTTCCAACCAGATGCCCTGAGAGTATTTGCAAAATGCCTCATAGCTGAAAAAATAAAAGCGATTTTTTTAGGATGATGATTAACATATTCTGCTTCAGCATCCGCTTCGGCCATTATTATTACATCCTTTGATTTGTCTGCTTGCCTAATTGCTGCCAAATCCAAAGTTAATTGATCTCCCAAGACGAGGATTAGGTTTGGTTTTACCACGGGATTTCCTTATTAGCCCAATCAAAAAATTTCCCCGTGTGAGATGTGTCCTTATTAAGAGTTACATCTAAAATATTTTGAGCTGCTTCTGCTGGCGTTTGCTTTGGATAATTACTCGAATATTTATGGGTAAGATTTGTATCAACGGTCCCTGGATGTATAGCAAGCAAACAAGCTTTTGGGTGAGATCTGGATAATTCAATAGAAAAACTTTTAACAATTTGGTTCACCGCAGCCTTGGCTGCTCGATAAGAATACCATCCTCCCAATTTATTATCTTCAATTGATCCTACTCTGGCTGATAATACTGAAACTATTGATGATGACTTTTTATCTAAAAGTAATCTTATATGTTTTAAAATTAGAGCTGGGCCGATAGTGTTTGTAACAAAATGATCAATCATATTGCTTTTTGAGAGGTGGTTTATTGATTTTTCTGGCGTGCTTTTAATTTCTAAAGCTCCTGTGGCTATTAGGATGTAATTAAATGGGCCTCTCACAGAACTTAAAGAAGCCTGCACGCTATCTTCATTTGTGATGTCAAATTGATTTAAAGATCGAGAGAGGCTGGTAACATCCCAGTATTGCTTCTTTAAATTGTTTGCTACGGCGCTTCCTATTCCACCAGACGCGCCTAATATTAAAGCTTTCTTCATTACCTTGGAGATAGATGCCTGCAAGTAACATTCAAGAAGATTTCTTGCTCATTTGCTTACTCTGTAATAAATCATGCCGAGAAAATATGATTTGGGGTCCATTTCAGATGGTGAAGGACAAAAAACAATCGCGACCAAAGGCCGAAACTCCTAAAGGTTTTCGTGACTATTTTGATCAAGAAGTTTCTGAAAGAAACGAGATGCTGCAGCAGGTTGCGCGAGTCTACCATCATCACGGCTTTGATGCACTGGAAACATCAGCAGTTGAAAACGTTGACGCGCTGGGGAAGTTTTTACCAGATGTCGATCGCCCAAATGACGGAGTATTTGCGTGGCAAGAAGATGACAATTCGTGGCTCGCGTTACGTTATGACTTAACTGCTCCTCTTGCTCGTGTTTATGCCCAATACAGAAATGAATTACCCAACCCGTATCGCAGGTATTCCATGGGACCTGTTTGGAGGAATGAAAAACCTGGACCGGGGCGTTTTAGACAGTTCTATCAATGTGATGCAGATACAGTTGGGGCTTCAAATGTATCGGCGGATGCTGAAGTTTGTGCAATGTTGGCAGATGCCTTGGAAGAGGTCGGGATACCCTCTGGCGATTATATAGTCCGGATAAATAATCGAAAAATTCTTAATGGTGTCTTGGAAATGATCGGGCTTGAAAATCAGGCAGAGCGCCTTGCAGTGTTAAGGGTCATTGATAAATTTGATAAGGTTGGCGTTCAGGGAGTAGAAGAACTTTTAGGCTCTGGTAGATTGGATGCTTCAGGGGCATATATTGATGGTGTCGGTCTATCAAAAGATCAAGCTGCGCCTGTTGTTGCATTTCTTACTGCAAAGGGTGACACAAATGAAAAAACACTTTTGAATTTACGGGATGTGGTTGGGAATTCGAGTACTGGTCTTGAGGGTATATCAGAATTAGATATGATGGCCGAATTTCTAACTGTAGGTGATTATACCTCTAAACGGGTTCAGCTGGACCCATCTGTTGTAAGAGGTTTGGAGTATTACACGGGCCCGGTATTTGAGGCAGAGTTAACATTCGAGATATATGACAAAAAGGGAAGAAAAAGACAATTTGGTTCTGTTGCAGGCGGAGGGCGCTACGATGACTTAGTTAAACGCTTCACCGGGCAAACTATTCCAGCGACTGGCGTCTCAATTGGGGTAGATAGACTTATGGCTGCACTGCGGGATAAAGCAGGATCTCAAATTGATACAATAGGACCAGTTGTTGTAACGGTCATGGATCGAGAGCGGCTCAATGATTACATAAGTATCGTGTCAGAATTAAGGTCTGCTGGTATTCGTGCAGAAATGTATTTTGGAAACCCAAAGAATTTTGGCAACCAATTGAAGTATGCTGACAAACGGCGTTCACCACTGGCCATCATAGAGGGCAGTGAGGAAAGAGATAAGTGCTCTATCCAAATTAAAGACTTAATATTGGGCACGCAACTTGCCAAAAGCGCCACCTTGGAGGAATGGAAGGAAAGACCAAGTCAATTTACTGTGCCCAGAAACGAAATGGTTTCTACGGTGCAAGAGATGCTGAAAGCTTTGAAAAAGTGAATGAGCAGAAACAGATAGAAATTGAAGCAGACCGGATTTTACGGTTATTTTCGAATTCAGGAGCAAAAATAGTACAGCCCACTATTTTGCAGCAGGCCGATACTTTGCTGGATTTATATGGTGAGGATATCCGAGCACGTGCTTATGTTACAAGTGATCCCTTTAATGGTGAGATGATGTTGCGGCCTGATTTTACAGTACCTATTGTGAAAACCCACATGAACGATTTATCAGAGAATGAAACTGCCCGTTATGCTTACTGTGGTAAGGTATTTCGACGTCAGGAAAAAAACTCTGATCGAGCGAGTGAATATTTGCAGGTAGGTTATGAGATTTTCGATCGTAAAGACGTGATCCAATCTGACGCTGATGCTTTTTGTAAAATAAAAAGTGCTTTGAGCGATTTGTCTCTCAAAGTTGCTACCGGTGATATTGGTATACTAATGGCTGCTGTATCTGGTTTGAAAACGACTGATAGACGCAAAAAATCTCTGTTGCGCCATATATGGCGTCCTAAAAGATTTAAAACTATTTTAGAAAAATTTACGGATGAAGTGGCTTTATCAACTAAACGATTTGATAATTTTGACGCAGAAAAAAGTTTTGAGAACCAAGCTAAAAAAATTGGCTTAAGAAGCAAGTCTGAGATAATTGAGCGTATTGAAAGTTTACGGCAAGATAGTAAAGCATCTCCAATTTCTAAGACAGAGTTGGGGTTAATAAATTCATTGCTTAATATTGGCGACAAATGCCCTCAAGCATTAACTAAGCTTAAAAATCTATTACCTGATATGCCCGCTCTTCAGAGTGCTATCGAAAAATTTGAAAAACGACTGACAGCCCTGGATCATGCTAACGTTGATCTATCGTCAATTGATTTTGAGGCAAGCTACGGTAGGACTTCTATGGAATATTACGATGGATTTGTTTTTGGCTTTTACTCTGAGAGCTACGCTGATCTTCCTCCAATAGCTACAGGTGGAAGATACGATGCTCTAACCAAGCATATTGGTAAGGGTCGAGAGATTCCTGCCGTTGGAGGTGTAGTCCGACCGGATTTAATAGTGAAATCGAAGGGTTTTGAAACGAATGATTAAGCTAGGTGTGCCTTCGAAAGGACGATTGATGGAGGAGACTTTTTCCTGGTTTGACTCGCGTGGGGTGCATCTGAAGCGTACGGATTCTAAAAGGGAATATGCAGGATACGTTAAAGGTATACAGGGCATTGAACTTTTACTTCTGTCCGCGAGTGAAATTCCCACAGAGTTAAATGAGGGTCGAATTCACTTTGGTGTTACTGGATCAGATTTAGTATGTGAAAAAGTACCCAATTGGGGTCAAAATTTAGAAGCCATAAAGTATCTGGGCTTTGGCTTTGCAGATCTTGTACTGTCTGTGCCGAAATTCTGGATAGATGTAGATACTCTAGATGATCTTGATTCTGCAGCCGAAGCTTTTCGAGAGAAACATGGGTTTCGTTTGCGTATCGCCACTAAGTACCATTACCTTGCTCGAGAGTTTTTAAAGTCAGCGGGTGTAGCTGATTATCAACTTGTCGATAGCCAGGGAGCCACCGAGGGTACTGTGAAAAATGAGACGGCCGAAGCTATAGCTGACATAACTTCTACTGGAGAAACATTAAAAGCAAACCACTTGAAAATTTTAGATGATGGGCTGATTCACAGCTCTGAAGCCACTTTGTTCAAGTCTAAGTCCGCATTTTTTAGTGAAGAACAAACGGCTGCCGCAAGTACATTTTTGACACTTATTTTAGGTGACTAAATAACACCAATTTTTGCTAACTCACCAGCTAATTCAGGTGGAAGTTCATCGTCCGAGTCACGGTTTATCCCTAAATCAGGAGGTGCCTTATCTATTTTAAGGTATCTCCATCCTTGGAACGGTTTCTTTACTACTGGGCTTGTTCTGGTGTATTTAGGTTCAAGTACTATTGCACATCTTCTAATACCATCTTTTCTAACAACTTCATCAAAACGGATAATTTTCTGGCGACATTGAATAACTCCTTTTATAACCCAGTAAATTGATCCGCCTGAAAGTAATTCTTGTTCGCGCTTGGGCCACATTCTAGTGACATGCCGAGGAAGTCCATCTTTGCCTTGAGCTGCCCTTGTTGATTGCCACTTTTGCAAATCACCGATACTGGACGTTCCTACACTCAATTTCACTAGGTGTATAGTTGCGGTCATGCTAATGCCTTAATTGTCTTATAAATATCTTTAATTCTGGTGTGTTGACGCAAATCTAGTTAGCAGCTAGATTGTGTACCTTATTTTTTGTATCTAACAACCTAGTGCTGCATAAAGGATTTTAAATGTCAGATTTTCCGATGGCAATCTCTCAGCAAATTTGGGATATGAAATATAGATTGAAAGACCAAAATGGAACGTTTCTTGAGCAAACAGTTCAAGACACCTGGCGTCGCATAGCCAAAGCTTTATCAGAAGTAGAAACCGAACCCAAAAAATGGGAAACTATTTTTTACAATGCTTTGACCGATTTTAAATTCTTGCCTGCGGGTAGAATAACGGCTGGATCGGGAACAAAACGCAATGTGACACTATTCAATTGCTTCGTAATGGGAGTGATACCTGATAGCATGAGCGGCATTTTTGATATGCTGAAAGAAGCCGCTTTAACTATGCAACAGGGTGGGGGAATAGGATATGATTTCAGTACTATAAGGCCAAAAGGTTCGCTCGTAAAAGGTATTGCCGCTGATGCATCTGGGCCCGTTTCATTCATGGATGTTTGGGATTCTATGTGCAGGACTATTATGTCAGCAGGTTCGCGGCGTGGTGCCATGATGGCGACAATGAGGTGTGATCATCCTGATATTGAAGAATTTATCGCTGCAAAGTCAGATTCACAAAAACTAAGAATGTTTAACTTATCTGTATTAGTAACTGATGCATTTATGGAGGCAGTGAAAAAGGGCGAAGACTGGAAGCTTATCTATAATAATAAAGTTTATAGTGTTATAAAAGCAGCTGATCTTTGGGATCAAATTATGCGTGCGACTTACAACTTTGCGGAGCCTGGTGTCATTTTTATTGACCGAATAAATGAGAAAAACAATTTAAGTTATTGTGAAAAGATAACGGCAACAAATCCCTGTGGGGAGCAGCCTCTACCTCCTTACGGGGCATGTTTACTGGGTTCAATTAACTTGGCCAAACTAGTTGAGCATCCATTTGATAAAAATGCGTATTTGGACGTTTCTCAGTTAGAAGATTTAGTTTCTACGGCCGTTCGCATGATGGATAATGTTATTGAAGTATCTCAATTTCCGCTTGAAGCACAAAAGTTGGAGGCTAAAAACAAACGTCGTATTGGGTTGGGCGTGACTGGCCTTGCTGATGCTTTGTTGATGGTTGGTTTGCGTTATGGCTCTGATGAAGCAGTCAAAAACACAGAAAAGTGGATGAAAACGATAGCCCGTTCAGCCTACAATGCTTCAATAAACTTAGCGGAAGAAAAGGGAGCGTTTCCACTTTTTGATCCTGAGAAGTTCATAGTTTCAGGCAACATGATCCAGATGGATGAAGATGTTAAAAAAGCCGTCAATAAATTTGGGATCAGAAATGCCCTTCTAACATCAATTGCACCGACTGGTACCATCTCGTTATATGCTGGGAATGTCAGCTCTGGTATAGAACCTGTTTTTGCATACAGTTATACGCGAAAAGTTTTGCAAAACGATGGCTCTCATGTTGAGGAAGAAGTTGTAGACTATGCAGTTCAATTGTGGAGGGATAAATTTGGTAATGCACCATTCCCAGACTTTTTCGTCAGTGCTCAAAATTTGACCCCCGCAGATCATGTTAAAATGCAGGCTGCTGCCCAAAAGTGGGTTGATAGCTCAATATCTAAAACTATAAATTGCCCAGAAGATATAAGTTTTGATGACTTTAAAGAGGTGTATATTCAAGCTTATGATACCGGTTGCAAAGGTTGTACGACCTACAGGCCTAACGAGGTAACAGGATCAGTGCTATCAGCTGGGTCGGAAGAAAAATTGGCGTCTGATCAAGAGGCAAATGGAGATATCATCTATATGTCTGAGCCTCTTGATCGGCCTAGCACTTTGGATGGAAATACATACAAGTTAAAGTGGCCAGATAGCGAACATGCAATTTACGTTACCATCAATGATATAATTGTTAACGACATGAGGCGTCCATTTGAGGTTTTTATAAACTCTAAAAATATGGAGCATTTTGCTTGGACCGTTGGTTTAACGCGAATGATTTCTGCAGTGTTTCGAAGGGGAGGTGATGTTTCCTTTGTTGTCGATGAATTAAAGGCAGTATTTGATCCCAGAGGTGGTGCGTGGGTAGGCGGAAAATACATTCCTTCAATTTTGGCAGCCATTGGCGGAGTTCTGGAAGAACATATGATGAAGATTGGGTTTATTAAAGACACTGATACAAGTCTTTTTCATAAAAGTAGTGAAGTAACTAAGTTGGAAAATCTCAAAATAAGCCAACAAAAATCCTGTACGTCATGTGGTCAGTTCGATCTTCAGATGATAGAAGGGTGTATGACTTGTCGGAGCTGTGGTTACTCAAAATGTGGGTAATACCAACAGGGTAGTTAAATGAATTTAGAATGACTGAGAATATTACCAAGCTCGATGAGCTAAAAGAGTTAGCCGATGGTACGGACAACGATGACAAATCAAGATTTTTATTTTATGAGGCTCTACTTGATACCGAACTATATTTATTACTGGAGAAAGAGATTGAAGGCGGCATAGCTTGTCCGAATTTAGTTGAAACGCCTGAAGATAAATATGCATTAGTTTTTGATACCATTTCTAGGTTAGTTGACTTTACTGGAAATAGCTCCCCCTATCTTGCACTAACGGGGCGAATGGTTTTACCAATGTTGAAAGAGCAAAATCTTGGCTTGGGATTAAACTTAAATTTGGCTGTTTCTTCAGAGATACTGCTCAGCAGTAACGATATTGATTGGTTGCAAAATATTGTCGAGCAATCCCCAAAAAGATTAAGCGATAAAATAACTAAGTTTAGCAAACCAAGTATACCATTCGTAGTAAGGAATTCATTAAATAATAAATTGAGTTACTTATCTAAATTTGTTCCCGAGGCATGGATTGTTGAAGTAATCTATAAAAGTGGTTATAAATCGCAACTTATTGTATTTGTTGATATAAATCAAAAGATGCATGCTGTAATAGCTAGGGCAGTAAATGAAGTAGTTAACTTTACATTGTACGATGAAAAACCAATTGATGTCATTTTCCTGAACGTTGACAGCCCAAATTTAAAAAAAATCAGAAAGATTGGTATCTCGTTAAATTTTGAAAAAGATTTAGAAGAAAAAAATGCTTCATTTGAGCCAGCTGTAGACTTAAAAGAAAATCTTAAACCACCACGGCTCAAGTGACTTTTTAAGGGAATAGGCAACTAAAACTAGGCTTTTGTACGTTTACTGAGTGGGTCGTATAAAGGTTTAAGCGACGCTTTCGCCGCATAAATAGTACCTGCGACATCTATTTCAAATTTTGATGATAGAAGTTCTTCTGGACTTTCATTTTTACAAGGTACGTATCCCATACCGATTGCTCCACCTAGTTTATGCCCATAATTACCTGAACTGATATAACCTACAATTTCGCCATCTCTCATTATTGGTTCGTTGTGATATAATAGAGGCCCAGGGTCTATAAGTTGGAATTGAACCAATCTCTTTTCTAAGCCGCATTCTTTCTTATCAATCACAGCTTTTTTGCCTATAAAATCCGGTTTGCCAGTATCCACTGCAAAACCCAACCCGGCTTCAAGCACATGGTCTTCACATGTAATATCATGCCCAAAATGTCGATAAGCTTTTTCTATCCTACAGCTGTCCATCATGTGCATTCCACATAACTTTAAATTATGTTCTGACCCAGCATCAAATATCGTCTCAAAAATATGACCGCATTGATCACTACTAATGTATAGCTCCCATCCAAGTTCGCCCACATAAGAAACCCTATGGGCACGGGCTTGTCCCATTCCTATTTCAATCAATTGTGCGGTGCCAAAAGGGTTCGTTTCATTCTCAAAATTATTTGGAGAAACACTATTTAGTAAAGCTCTTGACGCTGGTCCCATTAATGCAAGAATTCCTTCTGCGGCAGTAACGTCTGTAATAACTACGCTATAGTCCTTTTGATTCCTCCGCAGCCAAGTTTCATCAGCAAGTCGAGTAGCAGCAGGTGTTACGATCAAATACGTGGTCTCACTTAGTCTAGTCACAGTAACGTCTGCTTCTATACCGCCTTTTGAATTCAAAAATTGGGTATATACTATTTTACCTATGTCGACAGATAAGTTTGCACCGCATAAATAATTTAGAAAACTTTCGGCATCTTTACCCTCTACTCGTATTTTTCCGAAGGTAGACATATCATATAGACCAACATGCTCCCTCACAGCCATGTGCTCTCTAGCTGAATTTTCAAACCAATTCTGGCGTTTCCAACTGTAACGATATTCATCACTTTGCCCAGTGTTAGAGAACCAATTTGCACGTTCCCAACCAGCTACCTCTCCGAAGACAGCGCCTTTGGACTTCAGATGCTCATGAAAAGGCGTTCGTCTGACACCTCGGGCACTTTCCTTTTGTCTAAAAGGGAAGTGATCAGCATACAGCAGACCAAGTGTTTCTTTTGACCGTTCAAATAAATATTTTTTATTTCCCTGAAAAGGTTGCATACGACTTATATCAACATCGCCCAAGTCGAATGGTTTTTCTTTATCTTGCATCCATTGTGCGAGTGCCATTCCCGCACCTCCGGCGGATTGTATACCTATTGAATTAAATCCTGCTGCTACCCAAACATTTTCCATTTCAGGTGAGCGACCAAGGTGGTAAGCATCGTCCGGTGTGAAACTCTCTGGCCCATTAAAAAACGTATGAATTCCAGCTTTCTCAAGCATAGGAACTCTATTTACAGCCATTTCCAAAATTGGTTCAAAATGTTCGAAATCTTCAGGAAGTTGGTCGAATTCAAAATCTTTGGGTATTCCAGACATACCCCAAGGCTTCGCATTAGGTTCAAATGCCCCAAGCAGCATTTTGCCGGCATCTTCCTTGTAATACGCGCATTCATCCGGGACTCTAAGCACCGGTAGTTGAGTTAATTCTGCTATTGGTTCAGTAACTATATAAAAATGCTCACATGCATGAAGGGGAATATTTGTACCTAACATTTTGCCAACGCTGTGACCCCACATTCCAGCACAATTTACTATTTCTTCACAGGAGATCCGTCCACTCTCACCATGTCGATTAGTCCATTCAACACCAGTTACTTTATTCTGATTTTTAAATATTTTTGTTGCAGTAACTCCTTCGTAAATTTTAGCACCTTCCTGCCGTGCGCCTTTTGCAAGAGCCAAAGCAATATTTGCGGGATCTCCTTGTCCGTCTTTCCCTAGAAAGACCCCACCCACTATCCTTTCTAGATTAATGTGAGGATATCTATTTTTGATTTCGCGCGGAGAAATTTCTTCCACATCAACCCCAAAAGCTCTAGCCATAGCTGCAGAGCGTTTCAATTCTTCCATTCTCTCGTTTGTAAGAGCAACACTAATTGAACCCACTCTTTTAAAACCTGTTGACACACCTGTTTCTTTTTCAAGATCAAAGTATAATTCTTGTGTGTACTTTGCTAATTTTGTCATATTAGCGCTGGCTCTTAATTGGCCTATCAACCCTGCAGCATGCCACGTTGTTCCAGAAGTGAGTTGTTTGCGCTCCAACAAAACTATATCATTCCAGCCTAATTTACTCAAATGGTAGGCTACTGAACATCCAATGACGCCGCCGCCTATAATAATAACTCTGGCTTTATCCTGTATCATCGTATTCTAATGCCCTTATATAATTTGAAATCCTAATTCATGGATCTTTTTTGCGATCTTCGAGATATGAGTGGGGCCAATTTCGCAGCATCCGCCAACGATAGTGGCGCCATTCCTGACCCAATCAATAACAAAATTACTATACTCCTCCGGTCCCAAGTCTTTACGAGCTGCCAACGCATCAACTGTTGGTCTCTCTTTTAGAAACTCTTTTGATATTTTGGAAAATCCATTCGCATACGCTCCAAAGGGTTTATTCATTTTGGAAATGATAGGTAATGCATTATCTACTGCTTCTGGCGGGGAGCAGTTGATGAGAACTGCTTCAATTGAATGATCGTTGATAATAGGCTCTATATCTTTTAGGTTTTCGCCTGATCGTAGTTTTGTGCCATCTTGATCGTCTACACTAAAAGATATCCAAACCGGCTTGTTCTCTTTATCTGTCGATGCCAAAACCCCTTTGGCTTGTTTTAAAGAAGAGACCGTTTCAACTAATAATATATCTACCTTAGGGGCAATATTTGCAATCTTCTCATCATATATTTTTGATGCTTCATCGATTGCAGGGCAGAGGTCAGGTCGGTATGACGCTATTAAAGGGCCAATTGAACCTGCAACTCGACCACTTCCAAAATTATTACGGGCATTGCAGGCGGCTTCAACTGAAGAGCTCCATAAATTATGTACTTCATGCTCCAGGTTGAAGTGCTTTAAACGGTCTCGAAGTACTGTGTAGCTGTTTGTTGTGGCAATAGTTGCCCCAGCTTCAAAGTAAGCACTATGGATATTCGATACCATTTCTGGATTTGTTAACATAATTTCTGTTGACCATAACGGTGTTGGTTTTTTATCAAATTTTTTAACTAATTCTTGTCCGACTGATCCATCAAGAAGTGTTATCGCTTCTTTCATGCGCGCAATCTTTCGTTCATTGGATCCCAGATTGACCCTTCTGGTTGGACAATAGCTTTATGACGGTCTCCAAAAATCTCTATTTCAATTTCTGTTCCTGCCGAAGCCAAATCACTCCTTATCATTCCAAGAGCAATTGAAGAATTCGTGCGATAGCCCCATGCGCCAGATGTCGTCTCTCCCACAATTTGATTATTTTTCCATAGAGTAGACATATATGGAGCGTCACATTTTCCCGCCTCTACTATTAGTGATACAAACTGTTTTTTGCTTCCGTGCTGTCTTTCTATCTCTAAAGCTGCTTTTCCTGGAAAATCCTCTTCTTTATCGAACTTAATAAATCTCGACAAACCAGCCTCTAACAGGCTGTAATCTGTTGATAAGTCTCCTTTCCAAGCTCGATATCCCTTTTCTATGCGAAGAGAATTTAAAGCCCACATGCCAAACGGCTTTGCGCCTGCATCACTAATTTCTTTGTAAAGAGTTGAAATATTTTCGACATCAGTGTGAATTTCCCAACCTAATTCTCCCGCAAAACTAACACGCATCAAATGACAAGGCTTCCCACATACTTTTGCTTTATGATGGCTTAACCAAGGAAGGTATAGATCTGCGTCAGTACCAATTTTTTCAAGTAGATTACGAGACTTGGGCCCTGTAACTATCAAAGTGCTAAGTTTCTCAGTTGTGTCTGTTACGGATATATTTAAAGAAGATGCTTTGTTAATTATTTCCCAATCATGCCATTGAGCAGAAGCGGCTGTTATGAGAGTAAATTTTTCCTCAGAGTGTCGAATGATTGACATTTCAGTTAATATGCGACCTCTTGTATCTGCAAAATATGCTAAATTAAGACGTCCAATTTTTGGCAATGATCCTGCAATTCTTCCTCGAAGCCATGCTGCAGTTCCTTTTCCTTCAATATCAAAGCGGCTGAAACCAGGTAGGTCCAAAACACCTACGTCATCTCTTACGGCATAACATTCCTCTTTAATTCGTTGCTCCCACGGGCCATTACGTTCCCATGTTTGCGTTGTCTTTTCGGAAATATCGTCAGTGCTATTTGCAAACCAGTTTGCACGCTCCCAACCATTGTATGCACCCATTTGACCACCTTTTTTTACTATTTGGTCATGCGCTGGTGAAAGTTTTTTATTCCTTCCTGCTGGCCATTCATGCCATGGGAAATGCATAGCATATTCATGTCCATAAATTTCCATGCCCTTAGCAACACAATAATCATGATCTGTATAATTTGTGTAACGCCGCGGATCACATGACCACATGTCCCATTCTGTTTCGCCCTCAATTAGCCACTCGGATAAAACTTTTCCTGCCCCACCGGCTTGAGCGATCCCAAAAGTAAATACACATGCTTCAAATGCATTCGGTACGCCAGGCATTGGACCTATCAAAGGAAGTCCATCTGGCGCATATGGGATTGGTCCATTTATAACTTTGCTAACCCCCGCTTCACCCAACAGAGGCACTCTAGCTAATGCATCTTCTATGTACCATTCCAATCGATCAAGATCATCTGGGTACAACTGAAAACTAAAATCTTCCGGCATTGGATCGTCGGGTTGCGCCCAGTGGGCTCTACAAGTTCGCTCATAGGGACCAAGGTTGAAACCAAATTTTTCTTGGCGAAGATAATAGCTACTATCAACATCACGAAGCAGTGGAAGTTTGTGTTGCATTTCAGTGGACCAATCTTTTACGGCCTCAACTTCCTCAAATAATAGGTACTGATGGCTCATAACCATCATAGGGACAGTTCTTCCTCCGTATGGAATGAACCATTCTCCAACCCTTTGAGCGTAGTAACCCGCTGCATTAACGACATACTCGCATCGAATATCTCCTTTTGTTGTATGAATAATCCATTCATCATTTTTTCTGCTGACGCCAGTTGCTGAACAAAAGCGAATTATTTCTGAGCCTAAGTCTCGTGCGCCCTTCGCTAACGCCTGTGTCAACTGCGCTGGATCAATATCCCCATCACTAGGATCGTAGAGAGCTCCTTTCAGATCATGAGTTTCAATAAATGGGTATTTATTCTTAATTTCGTCTAAACCAAGGATACTAATATCCATACCTTGATATTGTCCCATTCCTTTTGCACGTTCAAATTCTTGCATGCGCTCTTTGGAATGACCAAGCCTTATTGATCCGGTCATATGATAATTCATCGGGTAGTCTACTTCTTGCGCCAATCCACTATATAATTCAGTTGAATAACGCTGCATATTCATTATTGACCAACTTGTGGAAAATGTTGGTACGTTTCCTGCCGCATGCCACGTAGAACCAGCTGTTAGTTCATTTTTTTCAATAAGTATACAGTCAGTCCACCCTGCTTTAGCGAGATGAAAAAGTGCTGAGGCTCCCACAGCACCACCGCCTATTATTACCACTCTTGCAGATTTTGGAAATTCAGACATTTTTATCTCCTTAGAAACTTATTTGAGGTATATTCAATTGTTTAATAAATTGGTGGGGCAATCACCCATATTATACTGCACGGTTCTGAAAATGGGTTTGCCCACCTATGTGCTTCCCCTTTAATTCTAAAACTATCGCCTGCACTAACTGTGAATTCTTTATCGTTTATATTCAAAATAAGACTGCCGCTTATTACATATCCAACTTCTTGTGTTTGTCTCTTTTGTCTTTTTGCTAGTTTTGAATTTGGCTCAAACGTTGAATATACTACTTCAAAGTCATCAGTTAGGTCAGGAGAAAGTAACTCCTCTTTAAGACCAGATGAGTTTGAACCTATGACCCGCCTAGCTGATTTTCTAACAATATACCCCTCTTCCTCTGATCCTGAGCGTGATTGTCCAAATAATATTGATAGGGGCACGTTAAGAACGCGAGCCAAGTCTTTTAAGTCATCGATGGATGGTTGAGACTTATCTCTTTCTATTTGGCTAATCCATCCTAATGATTTTTCTGTAGCTGTAGATAATTCCTTAATTGTCATCTTGCGAGATTTACGTAGTGATCGAAGATCAGCACCCAAGGTTGATGATGAATTTGGATCAAAATTATGCATTACTCACCTATAACTAATTAAAGGTACGGTGTTAGCAGTTCATGAAAAAATCAAGTAAAATTTCATGAGTATAGACTTTTTTTATTTTATTGTTTAGGCGAAGGATTGATATGGAATATAACCCACCGACTGAACCATTAGATATTCTTCACGAAGATGCGCATATTTTGGTCGTGAATAAACCAGCAGGTCTACTTTCTGTTCCTGGCAAGGGTATTGAATTGGCAGATTGCTTGCTGAGTAGATTAAAAATTGCTTTTCCAAATACGCTTTTAGTTCATCGTCTTGATAGGGATACATCTGGTGTTATGATTTTTGGACAAACAGAGTATGCCCAAAGAGCGCTGTCGATGCAATTTGAAAGGCGTCAAGTAAAGAAGACATATGTAGCCCGTGTTTCTGGAGAAGTGAAACAAAAAAGTGGTCTAATTGACTTGCCGTTGGTTGTTGATTGGGCAAATAGACCCCGTCAGATGGTTTGTCATGAGACTGGAAAGCTGGCACTAACGGAATGGCACAAACTAAGTTCTAATCAAAATGAAAGTAGATTGCGTTTAGTGCCCAAAACCGGACGTTCGCACCAGCTAAGAGTTCACTGCATGGCGTTTGGCCATCCTATTCTAGGAGACCCTATATATGGAGAGGGTAGTACACACGATAGAATGATGTTACATTCAGAAGAACTCAGGGTGAAACATCCTGAGAATGGATTTGGTTCTAGATTTAGATCAAAAGCACCTTTTTAGTGATTAATACTTTGATATGGTGGCGTTAAAACATCTCGTAATAGAGATAGAGGATGGGCCCTGAGTGAGAATTTTGTAGCAGTGTAATCTTGCACAATAGCCTCTCCGAGGCTCATATTGGGTAATATGGGGAGTGCTTCTTTTATAATTTCACCATCAATGTCCTGATCAAACAAGGGTAATTTGTTATTACTGAGAATGGCACTTGCTTGCCAAATTGCTTCGCGTTGATTTATTCCAATTGATATAAACGCATCCGCTTCGGCTAAGCGATTTAGTGTGGCAGATTTAATGCCAGCACGTCGCCATATATCCTCTATAGTACTATAACCATTTCCACGCGCAGCAGTAATCCAAGATGCATCTTCCTTGGTTAATCCAATTATTTGTCTGAAACCCAATCGTAATGCTAATTTTCCATTTTTGTCTGTTTCTAAAGTATTATCCCAGTAGCTATTGTTGATACAAATTGGATAAATAGTAACATCATGTGCCTTTGCATCACTAAGTATTTGGGCTGGTGCATAAAAACCCATAGGTTGAGAATTTAATAGAGCACACGCAAAAACTGCTGGGTGGTGACATTTTATCCAAGCGCTAGCATATACTAATAATGCAAAGCTAGCAGCATGACTTTCAGGAAAACCATAAGACCCGAAACCTTCAATTTGGGAAAAACATCGTTCGGAAAAATCTTTACCATAGCCGTTTTGGCGCATTCCCCTTAAAAATCGGGTTCTTAACTCACTCACTGAGCCATGTTTTTTGAAGGTTGCTAAAGCCCTACGCAATTTGTCTGCTTCCTCTGGAGTGAAGCCTGCTCCAACAATGGCAATTTGCATAGCTTGCTCTTGGAACAACGGGACGCCCAGTGTCTTACTTAATACACTCCCAAGTGCATCTGACGGGAATTCAACTTGTTCCTCACCATTGCGTCGGCGAATATAAGGGTGGACCATATCACCTTGAATTGGGCCCGGTCTTACTATTGCCACTTCTATAACCAGATCATAGAAACAGCGTGGCCTCATTCTAGGCAGAAAGTTCATTTGTGCGCGACTCTCCACTTGAAACACTCCAATACTATCAGCGCGGCACAACATGTCGTAGACTTTAGGGTCTTCAGCAGGAATAGTAGCAAGATCAAAATTATGACCAAGATGTTGGTGAACCAAATCAAATGATTTACGTAGGCAAGTCAGCATGCCAAGGGATAAAATATCAATTTTTAAAATTCCTAAGGAATCGATATCATCCTTGTCCCAGCAAATTACAGTTCGCCCTTCCATACTCGCATTTTCAATCGGAACAAGTTCATCTAAACGACCCTCTGTGATTATAAAACCGCCTACATGCTGAGAAAGATGGCGAGGGAAACCTATTATTTCGTGGACTAATAATAGTGTTTTTTGCAGATTGCTATCATTTGGATTGAGGCCAATTTCTCTTAACCATTTTTCACTAATTTTCCCATTACTAGAAAAACCCCAAAGCTGTGAGGAAAGTGCACTAATAGTGTCTTTGGTTAATCCCATAGCTGTGCCAACCTCACGTACAGCACGCTTTCCACGGTAGTGAACTACTGTTGCACATAATCCTGCATGGTCGCGCCCGTACTTTTCATATATATGCTGAATTACTTCCTCGCGACGCTCATGTTCAAAGTCAACATCTATATCAGGTGGTTCTTTTCTTGCTTCTGAAACAAAACGTTCGAAAACCATTGTACCTATTTCAGGGCTTACCGATGTTATACCTAAACAATAACATAAGACAGAGTTTGCGGCAGACCCTCTTCCCTGACAAAGAATATTACGTGAACGGGCGAACTGAACTATATCATTTACTGTAAGGAAGTATGGTTCGTATTCTAATTTTTTTATAAGCTTTAATTCATGATTTAAAATTTGACTTACACGTTTTGGTGCTCCTTGTGGGTAGCGCCACTTTATTCCTTTCATCGCTAATTCATTCAGTCGCTCTGATGGAGCTTTGCCACTGCCACTTTCTTTGGGATAATCATATTTTAGTTGATCAAGTGTAAAGGAACAATTCGAAGAAATTTTATTCGCATTTTTTATGGCAATTGGAAATTTGGCGAACAACTTATTTATTTCTCGAGGACTTCTTAACCGTTGTTCTGCATTTACCAGAGCATTTTTTCCTAATTGTTCAATCTTTTTACCTTGCTTGATTGCGCACAACACATCTGCCAATCGACGCCGTTTCCCATGGTGCATTAAAGGAAAAGAACTTGCTACAACTGGTAGTGAAAAGCTTTTAGCTATTTGGTATAATCTATCAAAACGAGCTCCGTCTAATCCATCATAGTATGGTGACATTACCAAATATAAGCGGTCTTTGTGTTCGCTCACTAAATGTCGTACATTGTTCCACCAAGTAGCATTTTTTCTAGGTAAAGTTTGTGGAACATGTAGCAACAATTTTATCCCAGATAAATTTTTAGGCATATCTGATATTTTTAGTTCACACTCACCCTTTTTACTCCGTAAACGACCTTTTGAAATTAACTTGCAAAGTATTTTCCAACCCTCATGTGTTTGGATAATTGAGGTGGTACTAACACCTTCTTGAAAAATTAAGCGTGCAGCTGGTATTAAACGAGGTATATTTTCAACATGTAGCGAACTATATCCTTTTAGGTGCTCTGGGCATGGAGGTCCAAATGGTTCAATCTGTTGGCGTTCTGAAACAGTTTCCTTAATTTTTTGCCCATGTGTATGTGCGCGTACAATCCCAGCCACAGAATTAACATCTGCAATTGCAATTGCACTTAAGCCTAAAAGCGCTCCGCGTTCCATATATTCCTCAGGGTGAGAGGCCCCCTGTAGGAAGCTAAAGTTTGATGTAACAGATAGTTCAGAAAACATAGACATATAAATATGTTCTTTGTTTGTTCTTTTCCAGTTTAAAAAGAAAATATTTGAAAAATTTGTCTGATGGCAACTAATCAACTAGTTTGATTAACTTACGTTCTAGAATTCCTAAAACTGATTTGAGGTCGTGACCACGTTTTAGAATTTGTCCATCCATGCCAACAACCGCATATTGACCTTGCCGATTTCGCAATTTCGGTCTTTTTTCAATCCTGTAGATTGGATGTTCTGCTGTTCTTCTAAAAACCGAGAATACCGCAACCTCTTTTAATGAGGAAATTCCATAATCGCGCCACTCACCAGAAGCCACCATACGACCATACAGTGATAAAATAATAGTCAGCTCAGGTTTTTGAAAACTAACTACATTGCCATGGAAGTTAGTAATTGGAATGAAACTATTCATGCATTTATGTTACAGTGATTCACGCTGAAATCAATACAACAAAAAACGCCCCGAAAATTCAGGGCGTTTCAAAAAGTAATAATTTAATTTTATTCTTCTGGTATGATTTGGTTTAAAACAATAGCCAAAAATGCTGTGGGTGCTACAGCTGAGGTAGCTAATGTTTTCCAAATGCCTGGTAGATATTGCACTGCTGAAGGCACCAGATTAAAGCCTAGTCCAATAGACAATGACAAGGCGATAATAATCATATTTCTGCGAGACATTTTTATTTCGCTTAGTACGTTAAGTCCAGCAGCTGCCACCATACCAAACATTACAATCACGCCACCACCCAAAACTGGGAGAGGCATAGAAGCAATGATTGCTCCTATTTTTGGTATTAATCCGCACATAACCATAATTGCACCTGCGATTGTAACTACGTGCCTGCTCATAATACCGGTCATACCCACGATGCCCACATTCTGACTGAAAGAAGTGTTAGGCAGACCGCCAAAAACTCCTGCGACAGCCGTTCCGAGGCCATCTGCATATGTAGCACCAGATATTTCTTCGTCAGTGGCCTCACGACCAGCTCCAGCTTTAGCGGTCGCTGAAGTGTCGCCAATGGTTTCAACCGCTGAAACAATTGAAACTATCGTTACGCCTATCACTGCTCCTAGGTTAAACTCAAATCCGTATGGTAGAGTTTGAAGTCCCGTTACCCAACTGGCTTTACCGACAGCTGCAAAATTAACCATACCAAACATAAAGGCCACTAGATAACCTGCGATTAAGCCCAGCAGTATTGCGGCATTTGATAAAATTCCCTTTGTCATGAACTTAAATCCAAGAGCAACCACAATGACTGTAAGTGCAACTGTCCAATGCATTAGAGAGCCAAAGCTTTCTGCTGCCATTTGGAAATCTGCTGCTCCACCCGCTGCATACTTAATACCGACTGGTACCAAATAAAGGCCGATTGCGAGGATAACTAGCCCCGTGACAAGTGGCGGAAATAAATACCGAATATTTGCAATAACTGAACCCAAGGCAAAATGAATTAAGCCACCAATAATACAGGAAGTTAAAGCCACACCGAGGCCTTGAGTTGCAGCAATACCTGCTAAAACACCAACAAATGCGAAGCTTGTACCTTGCATTATCGGCAACCTGGCTCCTACCGGGCCAAACCCAACGGTTTGAAATAATGTTGCTATGCCAGCGAAAAGCATTGCCATTTGGATTAAATATACTTGCTCTGCACCACCAAATTGCAGTCCTGCTGCTCCCGCAACAATTATGGACGGAGTTACGTTTGATGCGAACATGGCCAAGACATGCTGTAATCCCAGTGGGGCTGCTTGACCCATTGGGGGTGTAATGTTGGGATCACTGTAAGAACCCATAGCATTGTCAGTCATTTTAGTCTCCCTATTTGACTATTAAACTTAGCGTTCTGCCTGTTTTTAAGGCAGACGCCTTAGACTGTATCAACTATATATGGTACTTCAAAGAAAAATTCTTCTAGATTTTGAGATTTTCCAATTCTATCGATTACTGCAAAGAGACCAGGTTCACTTAAGGGAGTTAACACGCCATGCCAGGTCCCTTTAAAAAAGTTTATCGCTTGACCAGGCGCCGATACAAACGCTTTGGGGGCACCAGGCTTATTGTTTTTATCATTTGCAACTATGACTAAAAATCCATTCGTAGACATAGGAATAAAGGCTTGGCTTCCGTCAGGATGTCGCTCCATCATTTTAAGGACTAATGGCAATGAGCGTGGTTCTGAGTTGAATAAGCTCAAACCGACTTTTCCATCGGGTCCTACATCTATTTTAGCTCTGTCGTGATATCTTTCACATACACCTTGATTAATCAGCATATCTGGATCACCGCCAGTATCGATGACCTCTCCAAAATCCTGAAAATTTGTCTTTGTCAGGGGCTCAGTTATAATTTTCTGTGCCATTAAATTATATCCAGCATCCTAATTTCTGCAATCCGTTCCACTTGCGCACATGCTTCATTGAATTCCATTTCTGCTGTATTCTTAATACGAGAAATAAAATTATCTAAAATTTCTGATTTGCTGTGGTTTTTTACCGCAATAATGAAGGGAAAACCATATTTCTCTTTGTAAGATCTATTTAGCTCGGCGAATTGTTCGTATTCTTCAGATGTTAAGTTGTCTAAACCTGCACTTGCCTGTTCGTTTTGACTTTCTTTTGTCAGCTGCTCAGTTTTGGAAAGTTTTACAGCCAATTCTGGATGAGCTTTTAAAACTTTTAAACGAACTTCCTTTTCTTCTGCTCGGAAGATGCGACAGAATGCGCTGTGTAAACCTTGGATCGTATCGTGAGCGGGTCCCAATTCAGTATCCCAAGTTTTTTCCGCAATCCAAGGCGATTTTTCGAAAATGCCACCAAACGTTTCAACAAACTTTTTTTGCGACATCTTTGATGGTTTTTCAAACCTTTTGGGTGGATGGTGTCTTTGCCAATGTTGCGCAATCTCAATTCGTTTTGCGAACCAAACGTCTTTGAATGAAGTTGTATGTTCAATAAATCGCTTTATGGCAGTAATCCTTCCAGGTCTACCGATTAGTCTGCAATGCAAGCCAATTGACATCATCTTTGGAGATCCTTCCACCCCCTCAGAATATAGAGTATCAAAAGTATCTCTTAAATAATCAAAAAACTGCCCAGAAGTTGAAAAACCTTGTGCAGTCGCAAATCTCATATCATTTGTGTCTAAATTATAAGGGATAATTAATTGATCATGGCCATCAATATCTATCCAATATGGTAAATCATCTGCATAACTGTCAGAAATGTAATCAAATCCACCTTCATTTGATACCAATCTTACGGTATTCTCTGAACATCTTCCTGTATACCAGCCATATGGCCTTTGACCGGTAATCCTCTGGTGTAATCGTATGGCTTCTTGTATCTGCGCTCTTTCGACTTTTGCGGGCATATCTTTATGCTCAATCCACTTCAAACCATGGCTGGCTATTTCCCAGTCTGCGTCTTGCATAGCTTGTACTTGTTCTGGGCTCCTTGCAAGCGCGGATGTAACTCCGTAAACCGTTACTGGTATTTGCATTTTGGTGAATAATCTATGAAGACGCCAGAAACCAGATCTTGCACCATATTCGTAGATACTTTCCATATTCCAGTGTCTTTGACCTGGCCATGGAGAGGCTCCAATAATTTCAGATAGGAAAGCTTCAGATGCATCATCTCCATGTAAAATACAGTTTTCTCCACCTTCTTCATAATTTATGACAAATTGGACAGCAATTTTTGCGTTATTAGGCCATTTAACTTTTGGTATGTTTTGACCATAGCCGATCAAATCTCTTTCATAACGATCCACTTAGGACTCCAACTTTATTAATTTTAATGACTTATACTCTAATTTTTATTTTGAAACATACTTTTTAATGAATTAGTCTCAACATAGTATTCTTTATGTATTACTTAAAAAATTAATCCCTTTTGGAGCTATAGAATGGTCGGGTTTTTAACAACTCATGCGTTAGATACGAGCCGAGGAACGCCGGCGGCTAATTTAAAAATTGATTTTTTTGAATATTATAACGGCCGCGGCAAAGAAGTGTGTTCTTTAATCACAAATGCGGATGGACGAACAGACCAGCCTGTCTTGGCAGAAAAAGATTTTAGGTTAGGAACATTTGAGCTAATCTTTCATGTTGGAGATTATTACAGGCAATTGAAACAAGTTTATAACGAGCCTGTGTTTCTCGATTTGGTTCCTATTCGTTTTGGAATGAGCGAAAATAAGCACTATCACGTTCCACTCCTATTATCTCCCTTCGGGTATTCCACATACCGAGGAAGCTAATCGTCCGTAAAGTGGTTAATATATGATTTTATTAAGGTTAATAATTTGGCGGAAATAGTAGTAGTTTGGGATTGGCTAGAATTTGCTCTTCGTTGGTTACATGTAATAACAGCAATTGCATGGATAGGATCATCTTTTTATTTTATAGCGTTAGATCTTGGCCTCCAGAAAAATAACAAGTTACCGCCTGGTGTTCAGGGAGAAGAATGGCAAGTTCATGGTGGTGGATTTTATCATATTCGAAAATATTCAGTCGCACCCAGTGAAGTTCCTGACCATTTGACTTGGTTTAAGTGGGAAAGTTACTCGACTTGGTTATCTGGGTTTGCGCTCATGGTGGTTATTTATTGGGTCGGTGGTGAACTTTACCTGATCGATAGTGCTAAATCAGATCTTGAATTATGGCAGGCGATCATAATATCTGCAGCTTCCCTTGTAATCGGTTGGTTCATTTATGACTTTTTATGTAAGTCGAGGTTTAGAAATAATCCTTCGTTATTAATGGTAGTTCTATTTTTTATTCTTGTGGTAATGGGATGGTCCTACAATCAAATATTTACCGGCAGAGCAGTTTTTTTGCATTTGGGAGCGTTCACGGCTACAATAATGACTGCAAATGTCTTTCTGGTTATAATTCCTAACCAAAAAATTGTTGTGGATGATTTATTTGCAAAGCGCACTCCCAATTCAGAATTTGGTAAGATCGCAAAGTTAAGGTCAACACATAATAACTACTTAACATTACCAGTAATTTTTTTGATGCTTTCAAACCATTATCCTCTTGCTTTTGCTTCGGAATGGAATTGGGTAATTGCGGCCCTTGTATTTCTTATGGGCGTCACAATAAGGCATTATTTTAATACAATTCATGCCCGAGCAGGAAATCCTATATGGACTTGGCCAGTTACAATAATAATTTTTATTTTTATAATGTGGTTATCTATTGCACCCACAATAATTTCAGAAAAGGAAGCGGCACGGATAAATGAGAAGCAAGTCGCTTTCGAAAGTGCGGAGGAGTTTTCTGAAACAATCGATATTGTTGTGAGTAGGTGCTCTATGTGTCACGCAAGAGAACCAGTATCGGAGGGAGT
>LUQC01000028.1:0-12874 GCA_001627925.1 Rhodobacteraceae bacterium REDSEA-S34_B6
GAATATTACTGTTAATAGACCTCGAAATAAGTCCACTGCAACGGTGGGAACCGTTGAAACTCTTTCCATTATTTTTCTCTTTTTATTTTTGCCTCACGTGGGATTTTGTGACACTGAGCAAAAAAATGCAATTTAAAGTTGAGTAGGGGGATACATAATAGATTGTGAAAGGTGGAAACCCGTGAAAACACACAGAAAGCACAGGATGCGCGCGCGCGTTCGCGCGTGGCAAGTATTAGGCCTAAAATCAAGTAACGGATAGCATTAATTAACGTAATTAAAACATCAATTGTCTGGCTCTGTGTCTGGCTGATAAAAATAAATAAGGGGTCGCATTTAAGCTAAACCCCTTATTTATTTGGCTCCGGCGGTTGGGATCGAACCAACGACCAATTGATTAACAGTCAACTGCTCTACCGCTGAGCTACGCCGGAACACTCACTGCGTATAGCAATAGGTAATTAGGTAGTCTAGTGGTAAGAAATTTTTTTTTGAAAAATTTTAAAGTAATGAATATATTGCTGTATCAGATGATATGTCATCAACCGTCACCTGTTTTTTTATAATTAAATCAATTAAATGAGCTTTAACATTTCTTGATGCAACGCTCAGTAAATTTTGATCAATGTTTAAATATATATATCTCGTAATTTGAGAAATAGTTGCCTCCCTATTTTTGAGAAAATTGAGAATTTCGATTTCTCGCTTTTTTCTATGCTCTATTAACTCAACAATGCGCTCACCGGGGTTTTCTACAGGAATTCCATGGCCAGGATAAAACTTTTTACAATGAAGATTATATATTTTTTCACACGAATTTATAAACTGTGAAATATCTCCTTCTGGCGGAGAAATAACAGATGTAGACCATTCCATGATATGGTCACCTGTGAATAACTTATCCAAATATTGATAGCAAATATGATTGGAGAGATGGCCAGGTGTATGATGAGCTACTATTTCCCACTCACGTGAACTTATTTTTTCTTTGTCTCTTAAATAGTGATCTGGCACAAAGTCAGTATCAATTCCATATGTTTCTAAAGCCAAGCCCATTTTGCAAATATTTTTCATATCGTTAGAGAGGCCATCTAATGCAGTTCCAAATGCTAATGTCGGTGCGTTTAAAATTTTTGAGAGTTTAGGTGCAAGCCCACTATGATCCAAATGAGAGTGGGTTATTAAAATATGAGTAACTTTCGTATTATTGGGAATAATTTTCATTATGTTACGCAGGTGTACCTCCGAATTTGGCCCTGGATCTATAATTGTCAGTTCTTTTCTGCCTAAAATATAAGTGTTTGTTCCTGTGCTTGTCATTGGGGATGGGTTTGGTGCTGTAAGTCGCATTAGTCCATCCTGTAATTTTACAGCTCTTGAATTCGCATTGCTTCCCAATGATCCCTGCATGAATATTAAATTCCTTAATCCAAAAGAATACGTTAAACATAGAAGTGATGTTCACGTGGATCAAACAATATATGCCCAAGCGGCTTTACTGGAGAGCAGCATTCATACTGCTCTTTCCTGTAATATTTCTGCAGTTGATCGTTTCTGTGGTTATTATTAAGCGACATTTTGAAGGTGTTACAGAGCAAATGACTGGAACCGTAGCATCTCAAATTAAGCTAATAGCAAGTACAGTTGAAGCGGCGGAAATTGATGCCGCTATCGGGCTAAGCGAGGCTTTGGACATGAAACTTTTAGCTATTGAGTCCGACAGTTCTATCGGTTTGAATAGCAAACGTTTTTACGATGTATCCGGTATCGTTGTTATTAGAGAGTTGTACAAACTGAAATGGGTTCAGAACGTAGATTTACTCGATGATGACTATGTGACCGTCACTTTAAGGTTAGCGGATACGATCTTTCAGCTACAGTTTGACCGCGCTCGCGTTTCAGCATCAAATCCGCATCAATTAATTGTCAATATGGTCGTTTTTGGTGCATTTTTTTCTTTAATTGCCTTCATGTATTTGAGAAATCAACTAAGACCAATAACTCGCTTAGCCGCAGCGGCTGAAGCCTTTTGTCGAGGTCAAACGGTTCCATATACCGCATCAGGAGCAATTGAGGTAAAAGCAGCTGGAAACGCTTTTTTGGAAATGCGCAATAGAATTGAAAGACATATTGAACAGAGAACAATGATCTTATCGGGTGTAAGTCATGACCTTCGGACGCCTTTAACTAGATTAAAGCTTGGTATCTCTCTTCTGGACAGCGATGATAAAGAGCCTTTGGAGCGTGATTTGGAGGAGATGGGCTTAATGTTGGATGAATTTTTAACTTTTGCTAAAGCACAAGATAACGAAAAATCAAATTTTGAGCTTTTAACCGTTTCAAGTATACTTGATAGTCTAAGAACTGATTATCAGAGATCTAATGCTAAACTACATGTTGCTAATAATATAGCGGCCGGATCTTATTTGATGCGGCCATCATTAATAAGGCGGGCCTTGGATAATATAATTGGTAATGCACTTCGTTATGGAACGTTGGCGAATTTAAAAGTTACTGTAGACAATGAGCATATAAATTTTATCGTGGAGGATGATGGGCCAGGAATTCCAGCGGAAATGCGCCCTGAAGCCCTGAAGCCGTTTAGTCGCTTAGATCCTGCTAGAAATCAGGATAAAGGTATGGGAGTTGGTCTTGGTTTGCCCATTGCTTCCGACATTGCCCAGGCACACGGTGGAAGCTTGACGCTACTTAAATCAGATAAATATGGAGGGTTGAGGGCGGAGTTCAAAATAGCTGCAAAGAAGCAATTAACTTAATGGTAGGCCCGGCAGGACTCGAACCTGCGACCAAAGCGTTATGAGCGCTCTGCTCTAACCAACTGAGCTACAGGCCCTCCATAATGGTGTGCTATCACATATAAAGCGGACGTCAAGTGTTTCACGTTGAAGTTTTGCCTGTTTGCATTTATGCCCCGTGAGAGTGTAATAAGGGTGTCACCTATGAAATCAAAAATTAGTGGTTTAACGTATGCTCAGTCAGGTGTAGACATCGATGCTGGAAATAAACTTATCGATAATATTAAACCTGCTGCCAGCAAAACATCGAGGGCTGGCGTTATTTCTAGTTTAGGTGGATTTGGTGCTTTATTCGACCTAAAAGATGCTGGTTTCAAAGATCCAGTATTAGTTTCCGCCACTGATGGAGTTGGAACAAAGCTGAGGATAGCTATTGAGTTAGAAATATTAGATACTATCGGGATAGATTTAGTGGCGATGTGTGTCAATGATCTGATTTGCCAGGGCGCAGAGCCGTTATTTTTTCTGGATTATTTTGCAACTGGTAATCTTGATCTAGAAAAAGCTACAAAAGTAATTAGCGGTATTGCTGAAGGGTGCTCAATGTCTAATTGCGCATTAATCGGTGGTGAGACAGCTGAAATGCCCGGTATGTACAAGGGCGCGGATTTTGATCTTGCAGGATTTGCGGTGGGCGCTTTTGAAAGAGGCTTACATCTGCCAAAACCTATAAAAAATGGTGATTTGATAATTGGATTACCTTCCAGCGGTATCCATTCAAATGGTTTTTCTCTCGTAAGAAAGATAGTTGAAATTTCTGGACTGAATTACAACTCGCCGAGTCCATTTTCTGATAACTCCCTGGGGTTTGAGCTTTTAACTCCTACTGAAATATATGCTAAACCTTGCCTAAAAGTCATTGAGACTGGGCAGATACTTGGTTTGGCTCACATTACGGGAGGTGGATTGACTGAAAACATCATACGTATTCTTGAACCGGGGCTGGGTTTGGAAATAAATCTTGAAAGTTGGCCTTTACCCGCGGTTTTCAATTGGTTAGCAAATGCTGGGTCAGTTGATCCTGTGGAAATGTTAAAAACTTTCAACTGCGGTATTGGGATGGTGCTTATCATTCCGTCCGCAAGTAAGGATTTGGTCAAACAAATACTTGAGAGTTTTTATGATCAAGTCTTTGAAATTGGCATTGTCAATAATACAGGTCAAGTATCATTTTCCGGAGAACTTTTGTGACGAAAAAAGTCGCTATTTTTATATCTGGCTCTGGCTCAAATATGGTCTCTTTAGTGAATAGTATGTACAGACAAAACTATGCTTGGCCAAGTCTTGTTTTGTCAAATAAAACTTGTGCTAGTGGCCTAACAAAAGCTAAGAAGTTTAATATTCCTTCAGTTTGTATCGAACCTAAAAAGGCCAGTGGATTAGATTTGGATTTTGAGGCAGAGATTCAAAGAGAGTTAAAAAATTATAAAATTGAATTAATTTGTTTGGCCGGGTTCATGCGAGTTTTATCAAACAGTTTTGTAGATAGTTGGCCGGGAAAAATATTAAATATTCACCCTTCATTGTTACCTAAGTACAAAGGTTTGAATACTCACAAAAGAGTATTGGAGAATGGTGAGAAATTGACTGGATGTACTGTACATGAAGTAACCCCTGAACTGGATTCTGGTCGAATTCTAGGGCAGGCAACCGTACCAGTATTACCTAATGATACTGTTGAAACTATTCGACTAAGAGTGCTGGAAAAAGAACATATTTTGTATCCAAGGACGTTGGAGCAATTTTGTCTTGGAAGATCTGACCTAGTCACTATGTGAGATAAAATGGATATAATAAAAACCACATCTGAGTTATCAAAGTTTTGCACGTTTGCTTGTGACTTCGAATATATAACCGTAGATACCGAATTCTTACGAGAGAGAACATATTACCCAAAATTGTGCTTAATTCAATTAGCAATTCCGAGTGATCACAAGAATAGTGCTGTTCTGATAGATCCGTTAGTAGACAATCTAGATTTATCACCACTTTATGAGCTATTTTTGAATACTGAAATTGTAAAAGTATTTCACGCGGCTCGTCAGGATCTTGAGATTTTTTTTCACGACAGGAATATAATTCCAAAACCACTTTTTGATACGCAACTTGCTGCAATGGTGTGTGGATTTGGCGAGCAAGTTGGTTATGAAACTTTGGTTCGCTCAATTTGCAAGGTTAATTTGGATAAGTCATCGAGATTTACAGATTGGTCTTTGAGACCCCTAAGCGCTAACCAGCAGAGCTATGCTTTAGCTGACGTAACTCATTTACGTGACATTTATGAATATCTTAAAGACAAATTGAACACTAATGAAAGAGAGTCATGGGTCCAAGAAGAATTAAACATACTCGAAAACCCTGAAACTTATATAACGCGTCCAAATGAAGCTTGGAAAAGGATTAAGACTCGCTCAAACTCTATTAAGTTTTTAGGAATTGTGGCTAGTTTGGCTGAATTTAGAGAGTACTATGCGCAACAAGCTGATATTCCTAAAAGTCGTGTATTCAAAGATGATGCTTTAATCGAGTTAGCCTCTTTGAAACCAAAATCTTTAGATGAGTTGGGTCGCAGTAGGTTATTGTTGCGCGATGCACGTAAGGGCAGAATTGCTTCTGGTATTTTGGAAGCCATAAAAACCGCAGGGGATCTAAAAGACGAGCAAGTTAATAACGTTAATAGAGGTCAAAAACCCATAAATGGTAATTCTGCATTAGCTGATATGTTGCGAGTTTTATTGAAGGCAAAATCGGAAGAGCTTGGAGTTGCATCAAAATTGATAGCCAATAGTTCTGATTTGGACAGCTTAGCATCCGGTGACAGAACAGTGCCTGCTTTGTCGGGATGGAGACATAAAATTTTTGGTAGAGAAGCTATCGAATTATGCGATGGTAAGGTTGGTTTAATTTTGGAAGGTAAAAATATTACTACTTTTAAAATTTAGCTTAAAGCTTTAACTCAAAAATTGTGTTTTTGCTTTCGATTAATATTTTATCAATGTTCTCTAGTTTTTTGGTTCCTAGGGTAATCGCAGTGGTAATAGTGCTATTTTCATTTTTCTTACTAACGTCGTAGCGTGCTTTAAATGAATATTTTAATGTATTAGGCTCTTCAGTTGTAACTGGAATTAGGCGTGGATCGTAAGCCACAGCACTCTCTATTACTCCAGAAGCCAATAATATGAAGTCATCAGCTTGTGTAATTGTTAGCTCAGCATCTGTTACTTTTTCAACTAATTCTCCCGTATACTTTTTGGGGTTTGTTCTTGTTATTATATTTTCTCTTGGAATAAGTGGATTAATTTTTATTTGATTAGCTTTTTCTTTTGGTGATAACTCGAAAATGTTAGGGGTCGATGCGCAACCGGCACAAAAAAGTAACGTAAAGAGATATAGTTTATAAACGGGCATCTTTAAATAATTGTAATTTTGAAATTAGTAATATTTTATCTAAATATAAATCATTACTGGAAATCTAACAATTGCAAAACTTAGAATTGTAAAGCCAAAAGGGGAATATATGTCGACAGCGGAGTTTAAAGCAATTGTTGAGGATTTTGAATTTATAGACGATTGGGAAGATCGATATCGTTACATTATTGAGAAAGGCAAAAGCATGCCCTCGCTCGACGATGCATTAAAAGTCGACGCCACAAAAGTTCATGGATGCGCTAGCCAAGTTTGGATGCACTCAACTATCGACGACGACATCTTTTATTTTGATGGCGACAGTGATGCCATTATAGTACGCGGTCTAATTGCATTGCTTAAAGCAATTTATAATGGGCTTCCAGTAGCAACCGTGGTGAACATCGATGCAGTAACCGAGTTGGGTAAGTTGGGTTTAACCGAACATTTATCTTCGCAAAGATCAAATGGTTTAAATGCAATGGTGGATCGAATTAAAAAAATAGCTGAGACAGAATTGATTAATCAATAGCTTCTTTCCATTTTATAAATGTATTATTTAGGTCACCATACCCTGTTAGTTTATATTCAAATTCAAGATTTAACTTCCTTGCACAATCTGCTGCCTTATGTTTAAGAATTTCATCATTCGTTTGTGCTAAGTATACTAATTTTGTGTAATTCCCGAAATAAGTATCAATAAGTTCGGGATGTTTGTCCAAACCCAATGGGTTCCAAACAAAAGCATCAAATTGCCGTGCTAAAAAGTCAGTTAAGAAGAAAGCGGTTGGGTTCAATCTTTTAGCGAAGTTGATATTACCCTCAAAAAAAGAATAGCAATGGGGTCCTTGAATCATTTCTACGCCAAGATCGTTACACGCTTTCTCAAGCATCCCTCCGGTTCCACAATCAGCGTATGCAACATAGATTTTTTTATATTTTTGTTTATTATTTTTTACCACTTTAATGACTGCTGGTGTGATTTTTTCCGGGTGATTATGGTATATAGCAGGTAGGCATTTAATGGAAATGTTATCCCAGCAGAGGTTTTCATTAATCGCGATTATCTCCCTTGCTATAGCGCCGCATGCTATCACTAAGGTGCCATCTTTGGAATTACTTAAAGTTAGAGTACCATTCGTGAGGCCATCATCATCTAATAAGTCCATACTACTTCCAATATTGCTAAAACGGACTGCTTAACTGAAAATTAACTTTAAGCTGAAAGCTGATTATGCTTTCGAGCAACAAATTCTTTTGCAGTTTCAACTGCAACAGCGGCGTCTCGGCAGTACGCGTCTGCTCCAATAGCTTTTCCGAATTCCTCGTTTAATGGAGCTCCGCCAACCAGTACAATATAGTCTTCTCTAATGCCTTGTTCTACCATTGTGTCAATAACTACTTTCATATAAGGCATAGTAGTGGTCAGTAGAGCTGACATACCTAAAATGTCGGGAGATTCCTGTTCCAAAGCATCCAAATAATTCTCTACTGGGTTGTTAATACCTAAGTCGACAACTTCAAAGCCAGCGCCCTCCATCATCATTGAGACTAAGTTTTTGCCAATATCGTGAATATCACCCTTCACAGTTCCTATTACCATTTTGCCAACTCTGGGGGCCCCGGTTTCTGCGAGCAAGGGTTTCAGTATAGACATTCCTGCTTTCATAGCATTAGCTGCTAGCAAAACCTCAGGAACAAATAATATTCCATCCCTAAAATCTTGACCAACAATAGTCATTCCACCAACAAGAGCCTCGGTAAGAATTCGATATGGCTCCCATTTTCGTTCCAGAAGAATATTTACTCCTTCCTCAATTTCTTCTTTGAGGCCGTCGTAAAGGTCATCAAACATTTGTTGGACTAACTCTTCATCGTCCAAATCAGCCAGAATGATATCTTCTTCTTCTTCCATATCTATTCCCTTAAGTTACATAAAAGATTGGCAAAATATATTATATTCACACCTTTCTATCCTTTCAATAGTTTGAACTTTCCAATTAACGACATTGATTACTTCAAAGCCGACTATTGTAGAGGCAATATTTTATAGTTTTTTCTATCGTTATGAATTAATTAAGAAAAAACGTAATATAAAAAAATATTAGTACGGAGCGCTTTTTTTTCCGTCTCGATAGCCTTGATGATGCTCTATCGGTATTTTACCTAAAGTCTCGTTCAAATTCTGCTGAAAAGTTATGCAATAAATTCAATTACATTCAATTTAACTTTCCGAACTGGTTGCCGAAATACTTTTCTTTTAGTAAGAGCGTGGCTAGTGCCCCACTGTTTTATGAAAGTTAGTAAATGGCCAGACGTACTAAAGTTTACGAGGGTAAAGCAAAAATTCTTTATGAGGGGCCTGAGCCAGGTACATTGGTGCAGTATTTCAAGGATGATGCGACAGCATTTAATGCAAAGAAGAAAGAAATAATCGAAGGAAAAGGCGTCTTAAACAATCGCCTAAGTGAATTTTTCATGGTGGGGCTTAATAATATTGGGATACCCACACATTTTCTAAAACGTCTTAATATGCGTGAACAATTAATTTCATCATGTGAAATTATTCCCTTAGAGGTTATAGTCCGAAATTTTGCTGCTGGTACTCTATGTGAAAGGCTTGGCTTGGAAGAGGGAAGGCAGTTATCTCGCCCCTTGGTGGAGTACTGCTATAAGGACGACAGTTTAGGTGATCCATTAGTTTCAGAAGAACATATAGCCGCTTTTGGCTGGGCTTCTCATCAAGAAATGGATGAAATTCTTAGTTTAGCATTGCGAGTAAATGATTTTCTGTCTGGAATATTCTACGGAGTAGGCATACGACTTGTGGATTTCAAAATTGAAATAGGCAGAGTTTTTGAGTCAGATTTTCAGAGATTAGTAATTGCCGATGAGATCAGTCCCGATAGCTGCAGGTTGTGGGATATAGATTCAGGCGAAAAGTTAGATAAGGACGTTTTTCGGAGAGATTTGGGAAATCTAACCGATGCGTACTCAGAGGTTGCAATGCGATTAGGGGTAATTCAGCCCTCTAATTCTAAAGTGGCTGAGCCCAGGTTGGTTAAGTAGGTAAAATGAAAGCTCGCATAAAAATAATGTTAAAAAATGGCGTTCTTGATCCACAAGGTGAGGCAATTAAGCATGCGCTTAATAATATAGGATTTGAGAATGTAACTGGGGTCCGACAAGGTAAGGTAATAGAACTTGAAATCGATGGATCGGATAAAGGTCAAGTTCGGTCTGAGTTGGACAAAATGTGTAACAAATTATTAGCTAATACAGTAATTGAAAATTTTGAAATAGAGATCCTGTAATGAAAGCTGCTGTTATAGTTTTCCCGGGTTCTAACTGTGATAGAGACCTTGCTATAGCTTTAGAAATGGTTGGCTTTGAAGTTTCAAAAATATGGCATAAGGACTCTGAACTTGATAAAGGGATAGATCTTGTTGCAATACCAGGGGGTTTCTCTTTTGGTGATTACCTAAGGGTTGGGGCAATTGCTGCTAACTCTCCGATATGTAACTCTATAATTTCTCATGCTGAGCGAGGTGGATATATAGTTGGGATCTGCAATGGATTTCAAATTCTTACTGAAACTGGACTTTTACCTGGAGCGCTTTTGCGCAATTCTTGGTTGAAGTATATTTGTAAAACTGTGGATCTTAATGTCGAAACGGCCAACAGTATCTTTACAAAAAAATATAATCTTTCGAATGTTATTAGACTTCCGATTGCCCATCACGATGGAAACTATAATGCTGATGTGTCTGATATTGAGAAGATGAGAGATCAGGACCTAATTGCTTTTAGTTATTGTGATAATCCCAATGGCTCAATTGAAAATATAGCAGGCATCTTATCCAGTAATAGAAGAGTTTTAGGTATGATGCCGCACCCTGAAAGGGCTTCAGAAAAAGCTCATGGGAATTTAGATGGCGTAGGTTTTTTTAAGGGTTTGGTTGAGGCCGTATCAACTACTTGATTTATACAGCACTAAATTTCAGTCGGTAGATTGTTTTTGGTGAAATTTGAAGAATAAACTTATCCATAATAGTCCCAGAAAAGCTGAAAATATTGTGTTCCATCCTGCCATAGAAATATTGAGGAATGACCATAAAATCTCATCACATTTTGTTAATGGAGCAGACATGATCTGTTCGATCAAAGCGTCTGTCGAAATGTTGTCTACATTACCAGATGAACATGTATTTGGGCCTAGCCAAAACTCTTGTTCTATTCCGAAGTGATATGCTCCAACTCCTGCGCTTGAAAATGTAGCGACAGCAGGAATAAATGCTGTTGTCCCTATCGAGGTGTAAGAATAGATTATACCAAAAATTATAGCAAGAACATGAGGATAGCGTTGCCAAATGCACAGCTTACATGGAGGTAAACCTCCCAGGTGCTGAAAACTTAGAGCTCCAAGAAGTAATAATGCTGACCCTAAGATTGCTATAAAAGTTACTCTTTTTTGGTTCATATTAATTTTATCCCAATAAACCCAAATATAAGAAATATGACAAAAAGCATGAAAACCCAGTTAAGATATCTCTCAATGAAAATTTTTATTTCGTGTCCATAGAAATTCAAGAGACCTGCGACTATAAAAAATCGAATTCCCCGAGAAACTAATGATGCACCCACAAAAACCATAAAATTTAGGTTGGTAGCACCTGACATTATAGTGATTACTTTAAAGGGTATGGGTGAGACGCCAGCGGTTATAACTGCCCATAGACCTACCTCGTTGTATTTTTGGGAGAAACTTGCCATTTGCGCTTCTTTGCCCAGTGTATATAGAATAGGTTGTGCGAATTGTTCGTAGGAAAAAGCACCAATTAAATAACCAAAAATACCCCCTAATACAGAGCAAATAGTTGCTACTAATGCATATAACCATGCACGAGAAGGATGCATTAATACCATTGGGATAAGCATCACATCTGGTGGAATTGGAAAAAACGAAGCTTCAATAAAAGATACTATTGCTAAGAAGTATATAGCCTGCGGGTGTCCTGCAAGTTCCATTGTTTTGTTGTAAAGAATTTTAATCATTGCAGCCTTATTTTTTGGAAGATCAAGCATTTAATACATTTAACGTCAAGTGCACTTTGCTCTGGACCTTTATAAATTCTAATATTAGACAACAACATAGCCCAAGTGGCGGAATGGTAGACGCAGGGGATTCAAAATCCCCCGATGGTAACATCGTGAGAGTTCGAGTCTCTCCTTGGGCACCATTATCGCATTAGTAATTATATCCAGATAGATTAATAAAAAACTCGGTGTAACGTCGACTTATATTGCGTGACCGATGCGAGACAATTTATCCTACCTCAATTGGTATAATAATGTTGACTTTCCATCTAAGGAAAATACGCTGTTAACTGGGGAGAGGACGATATACTTCGGCTAATCAAAGCCAAGCTAGTGTTTACTACACTAAAACGCCAAATTTGTTATCAAAGTAAGTCCCCTAATATTAATTAGACTTTTCCGCGTGGCAATTTTTGCCACGAGAAATTATCGAATGGAGATATATATGTTAGATAATTCTACACTATTTGTTTACCCAGGTGACGATGGTGCGAAATTAATGCCAAAAAGCAGATATGAAAATTATATCGGTGGTAAATGGTGCGCGCCAAAAGACGGGAAATACTTTGAAAATACTTCGCCAACTACTGGAAAAGTAATTTGTGAAATCCCGCGATCTAATTCTAAAGATATCGAGCTAGCTCTTGATGCTGCCCATAAAGCAGCTCCGGATTGGGGTAAAACTGGCCCTGCAATAAGGGCAAATATTTTACTTAAAATAGCAGATCGCATTGAGCAAAATACCGAAATGCTTGCTCTTGCCGAAACACTTGATAATGGTAAACCAATTAGAGAAGGTCATGCCGCTGATATTCCTCTAACAGTTGATCATTTTAGATATTTTGCAGGTGCCATTCGCTCTCAAGAAGGTACAATTGGCAATATTGATGGGATGCAATCTGGGGGTGGAAACTCTGCTCTTGGAATGATGGCATATCATTATCCCGAGCCGCTAGGTGTTGTCGGTCAAATTATACCGTGGAACTTCCCGATATTAATGGCTGCCTGGAAGCTTGCACCGGCGTTGGCAGCTGGTAATGCAGTTGTGTTGAAACCGGCTGAGCAAACGCCATTTTCTATCTGTGTTTTGATGGAATTAATAGAGGATTTGCTACCTCCTGGGGTTGTGAATATTGTACAAGGGTTCGGTGTGGAAGCAGGGAAACCATTGGCTTCAAGCAATCGTATCGCAAAAGTCGGTTTTACTGGTGAAACTACGACTGGGAAACTGATCATGCAATATGCATCAGAAAACCTTATTCCGGTCACACTAGAGCTGGGCGGTAAAAGTCCAAATATATACTTTAAGGATGTAATGGACGGAGATGATGCATATATATCGCGATGTGTTGAGGGCTTCTTGCACGCTTACTTTAATCAGGGTGAGGTTTGCACATGTCCATCTCGAGCCGTTATTCATGAAGATATTTACGAACCGTTCATGGCTATGGTTGAGGAGCGAGTAAATATGCTGAATTGCGGCACTCCCTTTGATCTCAATACCCAAGTTGGTGCTCAAGCGTCAAATGAGCAGTTCGAAAAAATTATGTCCTATA
>LUQC01000028.1:12890-26879 GCA_001627925.1 Rhodobacteraceae bacterium REDSEA-S34_B6
CTATATGGATGTTGGTGTTCAAGAAGGTGCAAAAGTTCTTTTTGGCGGCGGAAAGCGTCAGATGGAAGGGTCGCTTAGTGGTGGTTATTATGTCGCTCCAACTGCGTTCAAGGGAGATAATTCTATGAGAATCTTCCAAGAAGAAATATTTGGACCGGTTGTATCAGTCACCACTTTTAAAGATGAGGCAGAGGCGTTATCCATAGCCAACGATCCTCTTTATGGCTTAGGGGCCGGTGTTTGGTCGAGAGATGCAAATACATGTTATAGGATGGGCCGTGGCATCCAGGCTGGTAGAGTTTGGGTGAACAACTATCACTCATACCCTGCACATGCTGCTTTTGGAGGCTATAAGAACTCTGGAATTGGCCGTGAAACCCATAAAATGATGCTGAACCATTACCAGCAAACAAAAAATGTTTTAGTATCATATGCAGAAGAACCAGACGGATTTTTCTAGGAGTATTGTGCCTCCGCTTTTACAGCGGGGGCACCCTTAATTACAGAGGATGTTATCATGGTGGAACTGTTGACATTTACTGAAGCTACCGACGAGTTAGTAAATGAGCTTGCCGATATACACGGTGATTTAGTCTTTCATCAATCGGGAGGTTGTTGTGATGGTTCGGCACCAATGTGCTTTCCTAGAAACGAATTTAAAGTAGGATCTAGGGATATTTATTTGGGTAAAATAAATGGGCAACCTTTTTTTATAGCCCATGATCAATATGCTTATTGGGAGCACACGCAATTAATTATTGATGTCGTTCCTGGTAGGGGAGGAATGTTTTCTCTAGAAGGGCCAACGGGTAAGCGTTTTCTCACACGTTCAAAGGTTTTCTCAGATAAAGAATATCAAGAGGTCCAAAAAAATCCCCCGTTAAACGCTAGCGAGGTCTCGGATATAAAAGGTTTGAAACCAACTAGTTAGATTACGGTATTATTTATTAGTTTGAGTAATAATGATTAAAATTTCTATTATAGCTATCTGTTTCAGCCTCTTATTTGTATTGCTAGCTTGGTTTATGCTGCCTAAATTTTTAGAGCAGCCAAAATATAAAGTTGTCAGAAAAGAAAATGATATAGAAGTACGCAGTTATGATAAAATTCTGATGTCTTCAGTAAAAGTATACGGCAATCAATACAATGCGCTACGGAATGGCTTTCAGCCACTTGTAAGATATATTGGTGCTAAAGAAAGAGTTAGTGAAAAAATTTCAATGACAGCTCCCGTTATTCAGACAACAAATGATGAGACTGAAAACTGGACAGTTTCATTTGCTATGCCGTCAAAATACAATATTGACAACCTGCCAAAGCCTACAAATGATGATATTTACTTTGAAGAAATTCAACCAAGTTTAGCAGCTGTTATTAGGTTTAGCGGAGTAGCTGACAGTAGCTTGTTAAATCAAAAAGCCAGCGTTTTAAAAAGATGGTTGGAGTTAAATGGTTATACTGAAAGCTCAAGCCCTAAATTTCTTTTCTACAACGATCCTACTACACCAGGTTTTCTAAGGCGTAATGAGGTGATGATAATAATCGATAAATAATTATTTTCTATTTTTTTGATCCATGCTGGAAATGCAACCGTACCTACAGTGTTTTTAATACCTCCCATATTAAAAAAAAGGTCGGCCTTTCACAATACCCCCCAGTATCTGAAAGAGCCGGCCACATTTTATTAAATATTCAATCGGCAGATGTAAGCGTATCAATATTAAGTGATTAGTTTTATCATTCTTTGCGTCTCTAATATTGCTCCAGCTTCTTCCCGTAGTTTTATCATTTCCGGCTCATTTATTAAGCTCATCATGTGTTCCATGGAGGGAATGTCCATTACGGCCCAAACTTTGTTTTCATTATCAGCTTCGTGTCCATAAGCGACTACATTAATTTGGTTTTTTTGTCTGAAGTCCTCATTTGATAGAAATAACTCTTTCCAATGGTCGTAACCTTTTGATAATTCAACCGATGTTATGACTTTCATTTGATGCTCCTTTTTTAATTTCAAATATTTTTATAATTACTGGAATATTTTCTAGTACAGAGTTTGTATTTTGTTAGGATGGCGATCTTAAATTATAGAATTTAGTTTTTTCTTTTATACACAAAAGAAAATGCAAAAAGCCCTAATGCTATAAAATATAAGACTAGAGAAGTAGGGTTCATTGGTTGATTTACGATTGTGTCCCATACAAGCCCTGCAATACCAACCCCAATAGCCGTAGTTCTCATTAGTTGCTTTTTTTTATTTATCTGATCTTTGTTATTCATAATTGCTCCTTGTGGGTTGGTCTTTGAAAGCTCTATCGCTACTACATACTTTTAATAAATCATACATTTAAAAATATTGAGAAAGACATACTATTAAATAATGAAAATGCAAAAAAAACAAAACTTGCCTCAAAAAGTTTGTAGCGTATGCAATCGACCTTTTTTTTGGAGGAAAAAGTGGGAAAAGGTCTGGGAGGAAGTAAAGTATTGTTCTCAAAAGTGTAAAAGAGAAGCTAGAATAAAATAATAACATTCAGTCGTAATCATAATTCCAAATAGAGATCTTCAAGAAAATGTCTGAGCAAAATGAATCTAACAAACATATAAATCTTCAAAAAGCTTATAATCTTTCATCTCCTGAGGACAATGTTGATTTTTATCGAGGCTGGGCTGAAGATTATGACATAGATTTTGCAGGTGTAATGGACTATATATTGCCATATCAGGTGGCAACTCAATTTATAAAACTTAACGGTAAAGGCCCAGTATTAGATGTCGGAGCTGGTACTGGACTATTGGGTATTGAAATTAGTAAATTTAATAGAATAGAAATGCATGCCACAGATATTTCCGAGGAAATGCTTTCAGTGGCGGAAAAAAAAGGCATTTACTCAAAAAGTATTGTGGGCGACCTGACGAAAGGTCTTCCTATTTTAGATAATACTTATAATGGAATTGTAAGTTCAGGTACTTTTACCCACGGGCACGTTGGCCCAGAAGCACTATTTGAAATCACAAGAATTTTATCAAAAGGGGGTCTGGCAGTTTTGTCTGTGAATTCAGTGCATTGGCATAGCTTAGGTTTCGATAACGTGCTCGAAATGTTAAAAGAAACGGGATTAGTAGCAAATGTAACTGAGGTAAGGATCTATGGTGATAAATGTGAGTCTGACACTAAAGATGATACAGCTTATTTATTGACTTTGTCTGCCTAATGTTTGCATGGCCCTGATTATTTTCTATTCATTATTTCGCCTCTAATTCGCTCTTCCGCTCCGCCATTTTTCCCAATCTTCCGGAGTATCCAAATCAAGTGTCGCAACACTACCTCTAAATTTTAATACTTTTGTATTTTCTGATTTTTTAATGATTCCTCTTCCTCCAATCTCTTTTTTCAACATAATAAGGTCTTTGAAATACTTACGAGGAAACAATACTGGGTGTCCTGGTCCATTATCATCTACAGCTTGGATAATTGACTGAGGAAATTTTGAGTGGGCAGTGAAAAAGGCTTGTATAGCGTTGTAGTCTATCAAAGGCATGTCCGCGGGTATTATTATAATTCCAGTAACGTTTGCGTCTTCGCTTTGTATGTTCTTTACACCTTCAGCAATTGAGGAACCCATTCCAGTGTTCTTATCATCTAAATATATCTTGGTAATCGACATTGATGCCAGTACCTCTTCTCGAGGATGGTCTCTAAACGGAAGGGTAATGTAGGTATCACCATTTTCCGCAGCAGCTTTAGCAATACGATAAAGCTGTGTCATTCCATCTATGTTCTCGAGTAGCTTATCGGCGCCTCGCATTCTTGTTGAGTATCCAGCTGAAAGGATTAAGGTAACGCATTTGTACATTGTTTTTATTTATAAATTTAATTTTCTCACATTATGGTTACTATTTAAAATTTATATTCATATGTTTTTGTATACTACAATAGAGATTTTACTTTTTCACTAAAGGTCTGTCAGTAGTGAAATTAATTATATTTTTAATTTTATGCGAAGGTAAACTTCTCTAGCGTATAACTGTTTCCTTAATTTAGAGCGAAGTTATTATTAAAAAGTAAATTGTCAGGAATTTGCTATAAAATTAGATCTGCAGGCTTTTGCGTGGTTGACGAAGTACCTTTGCTAATCAACAATACCTAGTAAATAAAGAAAGTTTGCTCACAATTATGGCTACCGGTGGTGAAATTTTAATAGATTGCCTTTTGGCTCTTGGTTCCAAAAAAGCGTTTGGTATTCCTGGTGAAAGCTATTTGGCAGTTCTGGATGCGATCTATGATAAGCGGGAAGATTTTGATTTCATTTTATGTAGAAATGAGGGTGGAGCGGCTTTTATGGCCTCAGCGCATGGCAAACTTACACAGGAGCCAGGCCTTTGTTTTGTAACGCGTGGCCCTGGGGCCATGAACGCAGCAATTGGAGTGCATACTGCGAGGCAAGATAGTTCGCCAATGATTTTATTCGTTGGACAGGTTGGGACTGCACTTAAAGGACGGGAGGCATTCCAAGAAATTGATTATGAAACCGCATTTAGAGACGTCGCAAAATGGTCGGTAGAGATTAATGAAGCAGACAGAATACCAGAAATTATTTCAAGAGCGTGGTTAACAGCGGTATCTGGGCGTCCAGGACCTGTTGTAGTAGCATTGCCAGAGGATATTTTAACAGATGAGACTGATGCTTTACCCTTGACTAGTCCTGTTTATATTGAGAAAGGCGTTCCTAATAGCGAGACTATTGAGAAGGTTCAGTCTGCACTATCAGACTGTAAAAGGCCTCTAATAATAATAGGTAGCAGTACTTGGTCTCAATCTGGTCAAAATGCGTTACAGAGTTTTGCAGAATCTTCAAAGATCCCAGTTATAGCCGCGTTTAGATATCAAGATCAATTTGATAACTTTTCCAGTGCGTTTTGTGGCGAAGCTGGTGTTGGTATGCCCGCTCATGTTAGAGAGCTAATTGTTGCTAGTGACTTACTTATTGCGATTAATATTAGGTTTGGCGAAATGACTACTGATGCCTATAGCCTTCTAAAAGTACCGATACCGGATCAAAAGTTAATACACGTTCACAGTGCGGAAAGTGAATTAGGAAAAATATATCTCCCTGATATTACAATACACGCCGATCCCAACGAATTTTCTAGATGTCTAGAGAAGGTTTCCGGCCTATGGGAGGATTGGTTTTCATCTGCTCGACGAAAGTATCTAGACAGTTTGATCGCACCTAAACAGCCGTCCATGGTGGATATGGGGTTAGTGATGCAGTACCTTCAGGAAGTTCTCCCCTCAGATGTTATTATTACTAATGGTGCCGGTAATTTTGCAGTTTGGCCGAATAAGTTCTATCAATTTGCAGAGTCTGCGCGACTACTTGCACCGCAAAGTGGAGCAATGGGGTATGGTGTTCCAGCGGCTATTGCTGCTAAAAGTGCATTTCCCAATCGGACAGTAGTTTGTTTTGCTGGTGACGGTGATTTCCAAATGACCTGTCAGGAGTTGTCAACGGCGGCTCAAATAGGAATTTTTCCAATCATTTTAATATTGAATAATTCGACTTATGGCACAATACGTGTTCATCAAGAAAAAAATTATCCTGGTAGAGTAAGTTGTACAGATATCGTTAATCCTAATTTTACCTCTTTAGCAGAATCTTTTGGTTTCTTAGGTTTACGTGTCGGGACAACAGATGAATTTTATATTGCATTTGAAAGTGCGCTTAATTCGGAAAGAGGTGCTGTTTTAGACTTAAACGTTTCTTCAGAATCTCTCGTTCCCAGACAGTCATTGAGTGACATAAGGAAAAATGCTCTGGATAATCAGTCAAAATAAAAGTTTATTCACTTATTGAGAAACGAAATGGAAGATAGGTGCGATGTTATTGTGATTGGAGGGGGAATAGTCGGCAGTGCCACGGCTTATTTTCTGTCTTCTAATCCTGATTTTTCAGGCTCGGTGATAGTGCTAGAGCCTGATCCAGCGTATACTTATTCTTCATCAACACTCTCAGCATCTTCAATCAGAACACAGTTTTCAAACGCGTTGAATATTAAGATTAGTCAGTATGGGTATGAAGTTTTAACAAGTTTTCATGATCTGATGTCTGTTGGCAATGACCGGCCTGATTTAAAATTTCATGCAGGCGGATATTTATTTCTGGCGGAAACTGATGCTCAGGTTGAGATTATGAAACAAAATTATAGTGTGCAATTAGCCAATGATGCAGATGTAGTTCTTTGGTCGCAGTCCGAGTTGGCTTCTTCATTTCCGCATTTAAATGTTGCTGACATCAAATTGGCTTCTTACGGTAGATCTGGGGAGGGTTGGTTTGATAATGCGGATTTCTTGAATGGATTTAAACGGAAAGCAGAAAGTTTAGGTGTCAGGTTTATTAAGGATGAAGCGATTGGGTTTAATGTCGAAAAACAATCACTTAAGTCTGTCAAATTAAAATCTGGAAAAAAAATTGAGGCTGATTATTTTGTAAATTCTGCTGGGTCGCGAGCTGGTAAAATAGCAAAATATGCAGGAATAACTATGCCAGTTGTGCCAAGAAAAAGAACTGTATTTGTTTTTGATTGTGAGCAGTCTCCGCAGGGATCGGCAGCGGTAAATATGGGTTTACTGCCTTTGATGGTAGATAGTACAGGAGTTTACTGTAGACCTGAAGGTAACGTTTTTATAAGTGGTTGCACGCCAAAAGAAGATTTGGACGTTGATTTTAATGACTTTACTCCGAATTACACTGAATTTGATGATATCATCTGGCCTGCTTTGGCTAACAGATCAAGTTATTTTGAAGCAATTAAAGTGAGGAACTACTGGGCAGGACACTACGCATATAATGTCTTGGATCAGAATATGATATTAGGGTGTCATCCTGCAATTGAGAATTTATATTTTGCGAATGGTTTCTCTGGACATGGGCTACAGCAGGCTCCTGCAACCGGGCGGGGACTATCGGAATTGATAATTTACCGGGGGTTTCGCTCACTGGACCTTTCCCCGTTTTCTTGGGATAGAGTAATAAAGGGTCAACCTTTTTTGGAGAGATCTATAGTTTGAAGGTTAAGAGTTGAACCTTATATTTTAATGGCTTTAACACATTATTTCTGGTTAACTCGTTGACGATATTGATTAATTATGATTAGCCTTGAAGCTACAAATAAAGGGTTGAATTTAGCAATAAAGAACGCTGTAATTGTAATCCATTAAAGGGAGATATATTTATGAAGAAATTACTAATCGGAACTGCGTTGGCTACTTCTGTTGCTGCATCAGCTTTCGCAGGTGGACATGCCAAGGAGGTCACAATTGGTGTGTTCCTCGGGTTTACAGGTCCTATTGAATCTATGGTCGCGGAAATGGGACCGGGAGCAGAGTTTGCTATTAGTGAAGTAAATGATAGTGGTGCACTGCTTGATAACGCAAAAGTTAAGGCCGTGAGAGCTGACACAACTTGTATTGACTCTGGTGCAGCTCAAGCAGCGATTGAAAGACTTATTACTGCTGACGGCGTAGATGGTGTTGTCGGTGGCGATTGTTCAGGTGTCACAGGCGCTGCATTAATGAATGTAGCACTTCCAAACGGAATGGTGATGGTGTCTCCGTCAGCAACAAGTCCAGGTCTTTCTCACAATAATAATGAGGACAAGGGTTTGTTTTTCAGAACTGCCCCATCAGACGCCAGACAGGGTGTTGTGATGACGGAAGTTCTTATGGATCAAGGCATAAAGTCTGTAGCTGTTACATATACAAACAATGACTATGGAAAAGGTTTGGCAGATGCTTTTCAGTCGGCTTATGAAGCAGCAGGGGGTACTATAACCATCAATGCTCCGCATGAAGAAGGAAAAGCTGATTATTCGTCAGAAGTTGCTGCTTTGGCTGCCGCTGGTGGAGACAGGCTAGTTGTCGCAGGTTATGTCGATCAGGGCGGCGGAGCTATTATTCAAGCCTCACTGGATTCAGGCGCGTTTGATACATTTCACTTCCCAGATGGTATGATCCATTTGTTCCTGAGTCATATGACGCAGCAGCATTAATTATGTTGGCTATGCAGTCTGCTGACTCAAAAGATCCAGCAGATTATAAAGATCATATTATGAAGGTTGCAAATGCACCTGGTACTAAAATCGGTGCCGGAGAACTGGCCAAAGGTCTAGAAATTTTACGCGGTGGCGGAGACATTGATTATGTGGGTGCTTCTGGCGTTGAGCTAATTGGACCAGGAGAAGCTTCAGGTACCTATCGTGAAGTGGTCATGAAGGGTGGAAAAGATACAACAGTAGCTTTCCGATAATTATCATTGAATAGTTTCTATTTTTGCAGCCCGGTTTTATTAGGCCGGGCTGTATTCTTTAGTAGGATTATTTCTAAGGGATTTGCCGTTGATCGAAATCCAGGATTTACATAAGCATTTTGGCGGCTTTCATGCTGTTGACGGCGTCTCTTTAACAATAGAGCAGGGGTCTATAACAGGCTTAATCGGACCAAATGGTGCAGGAAAAACCACTCTATTTAACGCTATTGCTGGTTTGCATAAACCAACTCAAGGCCAGGTATTACTTGCTGGTGAGGATATTACGGGCCTAGCTCCTCATCAATTGTTCGACAAAGGAGTTATGAGGACTTTCCAAATCGCTCATGAATTTGCTTCGATGTCGTGTCGTGAAAACCTTATGATGGTACCGTCCAATCAATTCGGGGAAACTTTATGGAATACTTGGTTTGGTAGAAAGCGGATTGCCGATCAGGAAAGAGCATTAGCAGCGAAGGCAGACGAAGTTTTAGAGTTTTTGACCATATCCCATTTGTCTGATGAGAAAGCTGGTCAAGTTTCAGGTGGGCAAAAGAAATTATTAGAATTAGGCCGGACAATGATGGTCGATGCCAAGATTGTTTTTCTTGATGAAGTTGGAGCAGGGGTTAATAGAACCTTATTGAATACTATTGCAGATGCTATCAAGCGTTTGAATAGAGAACGAGGTTATACTTTTGTAGTCATTGAACACGATATGGATTTTATTGATAAGCTTTGTGATCCTGTGATCTGTATGGCAGAAGGTAAAGTACTAGCGCAAGGTTCCTTACGTGAAATAAAAAATAATGAGCAAGTTATAGAGGCTTATTTAGGAACAGGGCTTAAAAACAAAGAAAAGAATGTTGTGCAATGAGTGAGCCGTATTTAATCGGGGAGTCTATGACTGGTGGATATGGTAATGGCCCCGATATTCTTCATGACTGCACCGTTTCTGTAGAACCCGGAGAAATTGCTGTAATTGTGGGTCCTAATGGTGCGGGCAAGTCCACTGCAATGAAAGCAATTTTTGGTATGCTAAGTCTTGGAGAAGGTAAAGTAAAACTTGATGGAGAAGATATTTCCAAGCTAACGCCTCAAGATAGAGTTTTAAAAGGCATGGGGTTTGTGCCTCAGAACCAAAATATATTCACCTCAATGACCGTTCAGGAAAATTTGGAAATGGGTGCATTCATAAGAACAGATGATTTTTCTGTTACAATGGAACAGGTTTTTAATCTATTCCCTGTTTTACTTGAAAAGCGTAATCAGTCCGCTGGAGAATTATCGGGAGGCCAAAGACAGCAGGTCGCGGTTGGACGTGCACTGATGACTAAGCCGTCGGTATTAATGTTGGATGAACCTACCGCAGGAGTTTCGCCAATAGTTATGGACGAATTATTCGATAGAATTATCGATGTGGCAAAATCTGGTATTTCGATTTTAATGGTAGAGCAAAATGCGAGACAGGCTCTTGAAATTGCTCATAAAGGATTTGTTCTTGTTCAAGGGCGTAATGCGTTTTCTGGCTCTGGAAAGGATTTATTGGCCGATAAAGAGGTCCGAAAATCCTTCTTGGGAGGATAGATATGGAATTTCTTCACGCTGTAATTGTGTTGTCCAATTTTGTTATAATTCCTGCAATAACTTACGGCAGCCAGTTAGCACTAGGTGCGCTCGGGGTCACATTGGTCTATGGTATTCTTCGATTTTCTAATTTTGCACACGGTGACACAATGGCCTTCGGTACCATGGTGGCAATTTTGTTTACTTGGTGGTTTCAAAGTATCGGCGTATCTATTGCTCCGCTACCCACTGCTCTTCTTGCACTGCCGATAGCAATTGTTCTGACTGCATTATTACTTCTTGGAACGGATCGCGTGGTATTACGTTTTTACCGTAAGCAAAAATCAGCTCCTGTAATCTTATTAATTGTATCTCTCGGAATTATGTTCGTTTACAATGGTTTAGTTCGATTTATTATTGGAGTGGGTGATCAACGTTTCTCAGATGGATCTCGCTTCATAATTTCGGCAAGGGATTTCAAGAAATTAACTGGTCTCGATGAAGGATTAGCAATCAAAACAACACAGGTTATTACTGTTATTACTGCTGTTATGGTAGTAGCCCTTTTATTTTGGTTTCTTAATAGGACGAGAACTGGAAAGTCGATGAGGGCCTTCTCTGACAACGAAGATCTTGCTTTGCTTTCTGGCATAAATCCGGAACGGGTTGTCTTGTATACATGGTTAATTGTTGCTGCACTGGCTACAATTGCAGGTACCCTATATGGCCTAGATAAAAGTTTTAAACCATTTGTATATTTTCAATTGTTGTTGCCGATATTTGCGGCTGCGATCGTAGGTGGACTGGGAAATCCACTTGGTGCTATTGCCGGTGGCTTTTTGATAGCATTCTCGGAAGTGTTTATTACATATGCTTGGAAAAAGGTTCTTACGTATACACTGCCAGAACAATTCGCGCCTAGTGGACTAATGCAGCTGTTGGCAACTGAATATAAATTTGCTGTAAGTTTTGCAATCTTGTTGGTAGTGCTTCTTTTCAAGCCAACTGGGCTTTTTAAGGGTAAATCGTTATGACGGATAATTTTAAAACTTACTTATTATTCGCAGCGGTATTTTTGCTAATTGTGATTACTGGTTTTATTCAAAGTTGGAATTCAGCCTTATTTATTTTGAATATGGGATTAATCAGTGCGGTGATGTCTCTAGGGGTAAATCTTCAGTGGGGTATCGCTGGACTTCTTAATGTTGGCATAATGGGGTTCGTTGGGCTTGGAGGTCTGGCCACTGTTTTGATTTCTATGCAGCCGGTACCAGAGGCATGGAATGCCGGTGGGCCTCGTATTTTGGCTGGACTGCTCTTTGGTGTTTTAACAATAACCCTTTCTGTTTGGGTTTATAAAAAGATAAAAAATGCCAGATGGCGATTTATTTCAATTCTCATTTTCTTGGTCTGTTCATTTTTCGTTTATAAATCCATTCTGACCCCCGGCGTAGTTGCCGTTGAGGCAGTAAATCCTGCTGCAACAGGTTACCTTGGAGGATTAGGGCTACCGGTTCTGCTGGCTTGGCCTGTAGGCGGTTTAATGGCTGCTGGGGCTGCGTGGATAATTGGAAAAACTGCTCTAGGATTAAGATCAGACTATTTAGCCATAGCTACCTTAGGAATATCTGAAATAATAATTGCAATTCTGAGGAACGAAGATTGGATGACCCGCGGTGTAAAGAATGTTGCAGGAATTCCACGGCCAGTTCCATATGAGATTGACTTGCAGGCAAGTGAGAATTTCGTGAATCGAGCGGCAAGTTTTGGTTTAGATCCAACGACTGCTTCTACTTTATTTGTAAAGATTGCTTATGCGGGTTTGTTTGGTTTAGTCCTTCTTCTTTTGGTATGGTTGTCGCAGCGAGCTCTAAATAGTCCTTGGGGAAGAATGATGAGGGCCATAAGAGATAATGAAACAGCAGCACAAGCAATGGGTAAAGATATCAAATCTAGACACTTGCAAATTTTCATCCTTGGGTCCGCTGTATGTGGAATAGCTGGAGCAATGATGACTACATTAGATGCGCAGTTGACACCCGGTGCTTATCAACCACTACGTTTTACGTTTTTAATATGGGTGATGGTGATTGTTGGAGGGTCCGGAAGTAATTTGGGATCGATCTTGGGTGGTTTTTTAGTTTGGTTCCTGTGGGTGCAAGTCGAACCGATAGGTTATTGGTTGGTTGATCTCATAACTGCGCCAATGGATCCTCAAAGTCCTGTTAGATTACATTTATTAGACAGTGTTGCTCAAATGCGTTTATTAACAATGGGTTTGTTTCTACTCTTGATGTTAAGGTTTTACCCGCGCGGGATGATACCGGAAAAGTAAATTTTTTATAAGTTCTTTTACTTCAAATTGTAATTCGGGAAGATTTTGATCCGCGCTCGCGATAAGGCGTAGTATTGTAATGTGTTCGATAACATTTTGAAAAATGAGATGGTGACGCAAAACCGCATGCTAATGCTACATTGATGACGCTCATATCGGTTTGCATGAGTAAGTTTCGAGCTTTTTGAAGTCTCAACTCCATATAATATCGCTTCGGACTTCGATCTAAATATCGCCGGAATAACCTTTCAAGCTGCCGGGTAGACATCGACACGTCTTTGGCAAGAACAGAGGGACTTATCGGTTCCTCTATATTCTTTTCCATCATCTGTATAACGAGACTGAGCTTTGGATGGCGCACGCCTATTCTCGTTGGTACAGATAGTCTCTGACTATCCTGATCCGTTCTAATGGAACTATAAATCATTTGATCTGCCACGGCGTTAGCTAATTCCTCACCATGGTCATCAGCAATTATTTTTAAAAATAAGTCGATAGAAGATGTTCCGCCTGCAGTTGTCATTCGATTTCCATCTATTATAAAAACAGATTTTGTAAGATCGACTTCTACAAATTCTTCCGAAAAACTATCTTGGTTTTCCCAGTGAGTTGTGGCTCGTTTACCATCAAGTATACCAGCTTTAGCCAGGGAAAAGGCTGCGGTACATAAACCGCCAATTTTTAAGCCACGTCGAGTTTCTTTTCGGATCCAATTTAAAATAGGTTTAGTTGTTGTCTCACTTATGTTCGAAACAACCAACTATAGATAGTTTTATCAGACATCCGGTTGGCTATTCGAAGTGCATCTACGGCTGACGCAAAGGACAATAAAGTGAAATCCTTCATCAAAAGAAAAGCGAAACGACGCGGTGAATTATCAGGTGCAGCAATGTCTATTACAACTTTTTCATCTCGAAAATTCATGGCTAGAGCCTGACACAACTAAATTCGACTGCTAAAACGCAATACCTTAAAATACCTTGTGAGTTTTTTTAACAACGTCAAGTCATTTCATTCGAGTGGTATGGTTCTTTTTTTAAAAATAAATTATAACCTAGTGTCAGTATCTTTTTTGCGGAGGAGCCAATGATGAAAGAATGGCAAAAATCTGATTGGCGTGCTAAACCACGTATTCAAATGCCAGACTATACTGATGATGCAGCTTTGGCAAAAGTTGAGCAGCAGTTGTCAAATTATCCTCCACTTGTTTTCGCTGGTGAGGCTAGGTCTCTAAAGGAGGAGCTTGCGGCCGCATCAAAGGGAGATGCATTCCTGCTCCAAGGTGGAGATTGCGCTGAAAGTTTTGAACAATTTAGTGCTGATGGGATAAGAGATACTTTTAAAGTTATGCTGCAAATGGCGATGGTACTTACTTATGGTGCGAAAGTTCCCGTTGTAAAAGTTGGTAGGATGGCCGGTCAATTTGCCAAGCCAAGATCTGCTCCAACTGAAACTATAAATGAAGTTGAGCTGCCGAGTAACAGAGGTGACATTATTAATGAGTTAGAATTTACCAAGGAAGCTAGAATCCCAAATCCATCTAAAATGCTTCAAGCTTATACTCAGGCTGCTGCTACTTTAAATCTTTTAAGAGCTTTTTCTAAAGGTGGATATGCCGATGTACATCTGGTCCATGGTTGGACACTTGGTTTTATTGAAGGAGAGAAGGCATCTAAATATAGAGAAATGGCTAATAGAATTAGTGATGCGCTAGATTTCATGAAGGCAGCAGGGTTGAATAGTCATGTATCAAATGATCTACGCACAGTGGATTTTTATACTAGC
>LUQC01000029.1 GCA_001627925.1 Rhodobacteraceae bacterium REDSEA-S34_B6
CGTTCTAGCGAGCAAAGTTTGATTAACGCGAAGACTGCACATGATGTAGCAAAGGATCAAAAATCTGAATTTTCGGGAGTAGATTTGGATACTGAGGCGGCCCGATTGCTTGAGCAACAGCAAGCTTATCAGGCATTAGCGCGAGTTTTAAGTACAGCAAAGGAAATGATGGATACTTTACTGAGATCCATGTAACAGTGATTGAGAAAACATGACTATTGGAACACCGAGATTACATCAACAAAACGTTGAGCTTTTTGCAAAACTTAACCAAGAAATGAAGTCAATCCAGTCGCAAGTTGGATCTGGAAAAGCTGACCTTAAATTATCAGAGAACCTTCATGAAATTGCTCAGCTAAATGCAGCTGAGGAGAAAATTGTTGAGACCAATCAATTTATGGAAAATTCTAAAAGGGCTGCTACTGAGTTAGAGTTCTTAGATGTAGCCTTAGATAGGCTACAGAATTTAACAGTAAATCTTCAGGAAATTGCTGTGGAAAGCGGTAATGATATGCTGTCTACAAAAGAGAGAGAGCGGTTTGTCAATGATGTCGAAAGACTAAAAAAAGAGATATTGGACATCGCAAACATGAATGATAGTTTTGGTAATAGTTTATTTGGAGGCGTATCGGGTAAAGAAAAACCTTTTTCTATTGATAGCAAGGGTACCGTTTCGTATGATGGGTCCGCCCTGGCTCGAGAGGTAAAGGTCTCTCCGAGTTTGTATGTGAGGCAAAATTTTGCGGGTAATTCACTTTTTGAGAATATTTCCTCAGAAAATGGAAAGATTTCAGTATTTGAGGTCATCGACGACTTAGCTGAAAGCTTAAAAAATGATTTGAATTCAGGTAATTCGTCAAATCTATTGTCCAATGGTACTACAGTGGATCTAGTTTTCCCCAGTTCTGGCTCAGAGGGCAAGATTGAGTTTAATTTAGATACCGGTGGCGATAAAAATAAAATTTCGAGTACAATCTATGGTAATGATTATTCTCCTGTTGTTACTCAAATCAATAGTCTAACTGGTTCGACCGGGATCTCTGCAAGTATAGTAGACGGCAATAAAATTCGACTTCAGGGTTCGGTAGAAAGGCTACACTTAAGTGATTTAGTTGTTTCGGATTATCACCCATCAAAGTCCTTTGTTGGGGTAATTAAAGATACGTCTTCGTCGACAGTTGTGGAGAAAATTGCGGAAAATAGGCTGCAAAATGGTAATATTAGTACAAAAATAAATGATATATTTGATACTTTTGCGACTGCGAGGGCTGAAGTGGGTGCAACGTCGCGAAGGGCGCAAGAAAATGAGACAGCAGCTCAGGATATCCTTTTAACCATAGAGGAGGATGTGTCTGACATTCGGGACGCCGATCTAGCATCTCTGCTAACGCAACTTGAATTTTTAATGACAAATAAAGAAGCCTCTCAAGCAACTTTCACAAGAATAACGAGCAAGTCATTATTCGATTTCTTAGGTTAATTCTCAAAAAGTTAATAGTTCGTAGATCTTATGGCATAGAATTTGCTCCTAATTTTCAAATAGGAGAAGTGTATGTTTTCACTAATAAAATCTGGAATGGCAACAGCAATGCATGAGTTGTCAGTTGTTTCAAACAACATTGCCAATGCAAATTCTAATGGCTTCAAAAAAACTTTGGTAGCATTCAGTGAATTAGGTGACAGATTTGGATCTGAACAAGTTGATAGTGCAAAAGTTGGTCTTGGAGCTTCACTTGGGGCTTCTCGCAGAAGTGATGGACAAGGATCAATTATAGATACTGATAATCGAACTGACCTAGCGTTGCTTGGTAACGGAATGTTTATCCTCAAAAATCCTAATAGCGTAACGTCGTCTTTCACTCGGAATGGGACTTTTAGCTTGGACGATGAAGGCTTTCTCAGGGCTTCAAATGATGCCTATGTTATGGGTTCGCCTCTTGTGGATGGTTTGTTCGGACCTACGCCCGAAGAACTTGATGGGTTATCACCCATTCAAATCCCATTAAAGCGTGAGGATGTGCCTATGTCTGAGCTCAGGATATTGGGTGACGGGCATATTGAAGCCAGTTATGGAACGGAAGTTTCTTATCCTGTAAGTACTATTGCTCTAGGTATTTTTTCAAATAATAACGGCCTTAAGGAATTGGGGGGTGGAATTTATGCTCAGACTGATAGGTCTGGCGTGGTCAGTTTAGGGGCACCATCGGATTTAGGCTACGCTTCTTTAAAGAGTGGTGGACTAGAGGCTTCCAACGTAAATATCACCGATGAATTAACTGCTATGATTAAAGCCCAACAACAGTTCAATGGATCAGCCAGATTGATGCAAACAAATTCAGAGATGGTAGAAAAACTAACTCGATAATGGAGTCATATTTCTGTTTATAGGAGAATAAAAGATGTCACAATGCGTAGAATGTAAAACCAGAATGGGTTTCACAGAATCTAATGTGGCTAGAGAGCATAAAGGCTTGTGTGTGGCGTGTCATGTAAAGTCGTTAGTAAAAGAAAAGGTTGCGGCAGCAAATAAACCACATCGACCGACAAACGTGAAAAGTATTGATAACTTATTTACAAAGTTTGAAGATATGCTCGTCACGAGCGAAACCGCTATGAACCTTAGAATACGCAAGCGGTTTGGCGTTGTTCACGGCGAAGGTATTTTTGTTGTCGAAAGTCAGTCTTTTGTTAAAAAACTCTTATCGATATTTATAAAACGCTATCGGTCGATAGATAGGAAAACTCTGAAAACTGCCATAACCGATGCAATGGTTGAGCTTAAAGCTGCTGCTTTAAAAGCAGGAGGAAATGCGATAGTTGGATACGATATTCAATATACAAATGTGATCTTTAATTCGAAGGAACACGTTATTGTATCTGTTTCTGGTACATCAGTCGAAACAGCATAAAGCTATTTCGACCAATTTTTAATTAGTAAAATGATTTTTGTTTTACTGGCTATAGGCCCTTTTTAGAATGACAGTCAAAGAAATGCCCTGTGAGTGTGGTAATTCCAGCATGCTCACGCCAATTGGTTATTGATAAAGCATTTGCTCCTGTGACCATAGCTCTGTTTCTGAGAGCAATCATAGTTTGAGTATAAGCTAACGAACTGCTGAAATTTAAGGCAATAGTTCTGGAGCAATGATCGCTTCCTCTCGTATAAGAGTATGCATGGACGCTTACTTTTTCTGACCCTTTTAGAGGGTGAGCCTCATAAATAGTTAGAGCGGTGGACTCTGTGTATGGCTTTGCTGAAACGTTTGATGTGGAAACAGGGTGTGTTGTTGTATGGCATCCGGCTAAAAAAAGAGCTGATGCGACTAAACCAATTAGGTTTGAAATTTTCATTTTACTATCTTTCTTCTTTTTCGATCCCTATTTCTAACGACGCCAGATATATTTATGTTAGCTCGGCGTATCATTTTGTATTTTGGAAATTGTTACATTTATCTTATGATACTATTTTAATTATATTAGTAAGATTGAGATTTGATTTCTTAATGTCGCACAGTTTTGATAGTAAAATAGCTGAAATTTATAACGAGAGGTTTTTAGAATTTGGTCCGATGCCAGAAGCAAGCATGTGGTATTCAAAGAAAAGACAATTTGCTCGTTTTGACATAATTTTAGATCAGATAAAGTCATTATCACAAAAAAATAAGATGTCTGTAAGCGATATAGGATGTGGATATGGTGCATTTTTAGAGTTTTTGTCCGAACGAAAATATTCCCTCGAATTGCACTATTATGGCTATGATGTTTCTGATGTAGTAGTTAAATTTTGTCAAAAAAAATATTCCAACAGAGCTTCGTTTCATACTGGGTCTATTCCTATGATGGATTCAGATTTTATTATCATGTCGGGAACCTTTAATTTTTTCCCGTCACGTGATTATAATGCTTGGCGACGGTATTTTTACAATTTTCTAAATTTACTTTGGTCAAAATTGAAATGTGCTATGATTTTCAATTTGCAAATAGCAGAGCAGGAAAAGATTACTGAGGGTGGAATTGTTTACTCTTCTCAAAAAGAGATAGAAAGTTTTTGTAAATCAAGTTTTGGCAATGTGAGTTTAATAACTAACCCGACTGTACCGAAAGATATGACGTTTGTCGTATCAAAACACTCCAGATTTTAAAATTAAAAAAAAATTATGAATTAGATTAGCTGTTTAATTGGCATAAAGTTTGCTGCCTCTGATAAATAGAGTGGAGTGTTATATGTTTAAAATGGCTATAGTCTCATTTGCAGCTGCAGTTGTTGGAATACATT
>LUQC01000003.1:0-9546 GCA_001627925.1 Rhodobacteraceae bacterium REDSEA-S34_B6
GTTCATTTCCACTACCCTTGGAAGTGATACAATACGGCTGCGAGGCTACTAAAATTCAGGTTATTCGATATCTAGTGGAGATCGGATACAATGACCCACGAGCAGTGTTTCGCTCATTGGAGGGCGAAAGATTCATTACAGATGAAGGTAATTTAATATTAGACCTGCACCTAAATTCTATTTCTGATGAAGATAATCTTTCAACTGGTTTAAATTTAATCCCAGGCGTCATAGAAAATGGCTTGTTCGTTAATATTTGTAAATGTGCTGTCTTGGCTGACGAAAATGAGCAGGTCACTGTAGAATTGAAAGACAGTGATGGTTGAGCTTCCTAAAAGCCATTACAAAAAAATTGTTGAGTGAATTTAATGGGCTATGATTTTGATTTGTTTGTTATAGGCGGCGGTTCAGGCGGTGTTAGAGCTGCCCGAGTAACTGCCGCATTGCGTGACAAACGCGTTGGGCTGGCTGAAATGGATAGATATGGCGGCACGTGTGTCATTCGAGGATGTGTGCCTAAAAAGCTCATGGTGTTTTCTTCCGATTTTCCCTCTGCATTCACGGAAGCTGTAGCGTATGGATGGAAGCTGCCAAAAGCGAACAGAATCGACTGGGATCTTTTCTCAAAAAAACTAAACGCTGAGGTATCTAGATTGGAAGGAATATATCGCAATCTTTTAAAGAATTCAGGCGTTCAAACGTTTGATCAACATGCGAAAGTTGTCGATGCTCATACGATTGAGTTGGAGAGTGGGACGCAAATTACGTCGAAGTATATCCTGCTCGCTACTGGAGGGAAACCGGACTTACCAGATATACCTGGAATAGATAATGTAATCACATCAGATCAGATTTTTTCGTTGAGTGCCCTCCCTGAAAAGCTGTTAGTTGTTGGTGGTGGCTATATTGCATGTGAATTTTCTTCGATATTCAACGGCTTTGGTTCTAGCGTAACCCAGTTCTGTAGAAGTGATACTATCCTTCGAGGTTTTGATATTGAAGCCACTTCTCTTGTTGCCACCCAAATGAAATCAAATGGTATAGATCTTCAATTTGGTGTGAATGTACTAAAAATAGAGAAAGAAAAAAACGGATTTCAAGTTACTGATAGTTTTGGGCGGGACCAATATTTTGACCAGATTTTATTTGCCACAGGCCGCACTCCCAATTCAAAGGAACTGCAAATTGGATCAACTGGCTTGAAATTTGGTATAAATGATGAGGTTTTAGTTGATAAATACTCGAAGTCATCAATCAGTTCTATTTATGCAATTGGTGACCTTACGAACCGAAAACAACTTACTCCTGTTGCAATCAAAGAGGCTATGGCTTTTGTTGAAACTGTTTTTCATAAAAATCCGACTTTTTTAGATTATAATTGTATTCCTACAGCAATATTTACAAAACCGGAAATGGGTACGGTCGGTTTGAGTGAGGAATTAGCTGTTGAACGAGGCCCAGTTGATATATTTACAACATATTTTAAACCAATGAAGACTGCGTTTGCTGATAACGCGGACAAATCTTTCATCAAGTTGGTAGTATGTAAAAGAACAGATATAGTTTTAGGGGTGCATATCGTCGCACCTGGCGCGGGTGAGATGATTCAAATGGCAGCAATTGCACTAAGTACGGGGGCAACAAAAAAGGACTTTGATAACACTTTGCCCGTCCATCCAACGCTTTCGGAAGAAATAGTTACAATGCAAAAACCAACGCGGAGTAGTTGAAATTTACAGATTACTTCCCAGTTATACTAAAAGCACACGCTAACAAAAAGGAAAAGTTAATGGCGGGTAATTCTGGCGGCCCTTGGGGCGGTGGATCTGGAGGACCGAAGCGTCCCAGCAATGGAAATGACGGTGGAAGGCCTCCTAAAAATAGCAATCAGGGGCAAATGCCTCCAGAGATTGACGATATGCTCAAAAAGGGCCAAGAACAACTCCGTGTGCTCATGGGTGGAGGTTCTAAAAGAGGTGGCCGTGGTTCGGGTAATCCTGGCGACGGCGGTATGAGCCGCAATAGCTTTGTACTGATTTTTTTATTTCTTGCGGGTCTGTGGGCATTTGCAAGTTTTTATACCGTTAAACCTGAAGAAAAATCGGTAGAGCTATTTCTAGGAAAGTTTTCATCGATCGGTAATCCCGGTTTGAACTTTGCGCCTTGGCCATTAGTAACCAAAGAGGTCTTGCCGGTCACTCGCGAGCAGAACGAGCAAATTGGTGTTGGTGGTCGTGGATCAGATGCAGGCCTTATGCTTACTGGGGACGAAAATATTGTTGATATAGATTTCGAAGTTGTATGGAATATTAGGGATCCCGCTGAGTATCTTTTTAACTTGAGGGATCCGCAGATTACAATCCGTGCGGTAGCAGAATCTGCAATGCGTGAAATTATAGCTCAGTCTGAGCTAGCTCCAATCTTAAACCGAGATCGTGGTTCTATCGCCTCAAGATTACAAGAGCTTATACAACTTACTTTGGATCGTTATGGAAGCGGTATCAACGTAGTGCGTGTTAACTTTGATAGAGCGGATCCTCCCGAACAGGTAATTGATGCGTTTAGAGAGGTTCAAGCTGCTGAGCAGGAGCGAGATCGACTTGAAAAGCAGGCTGATGCTTACGCAAACAGGGTGCTTGCCCAAGCTCGGGGTGAAGCAGCTCAAACCTTAGAACAGGCAGAAGGCTACAGGGCTCAGGTAGTAAATGGAGCAACTGGTGAAGCTAGTAGGTTTACTGCTGTCCTCAAAGAATACAAAAAGGCACCCGAAGTTACGAGGAAAAGGTTGTATTTAGAAACAATGGAGCAGGTTTTTTCTGACGTTGAGAAAGTAATAATTGACGAAAGTGGTGGTGGCCAAGGTGTTGTGCCATACTTGCCGTTAAACGATTTGCGCAGGGAGCACAAGTAATGCGAAGAATTTCATATCTAATCCCCGCTTTAGTCGTTATTTTAGTTTTAGCTCTCTCATCAGTTTTTATTGTTGATGAAAGAAACAAGGCGTTAGTTTTGCAATTTGGTAGGGTAGTCGCCATAAAAGAAGAGCCTGGATTATCTTTCAAAGTACCCTTCATCCAAAATGTGGTGTACTATGAAGACAGAATACTCAGTAGCGTAATAGACCCTCTTGAAGTTACTCCGTTAGATGATCGCCGTTTGGTTGTTGATGCATTTACGCGTTACCGTATATCAGACGTTAATCAGTTTAGAGAAGCAGTTGGTACAGGCGGAGAATTAGCGGCGGAGGGTAGATTAGATGGTATTTTGCGAAATGAGTTAAGAGAAGTCCTTGGTTCAGTCTCATCTAATGATATTTTAAGTTCAGATCGCGCTTTGTTGATGGAGCGCATTTTGAGTGGGGCGATTGTCAAGGGCTGAAGCAGCTGACGAAATAGCCAGAGGTAACGAAGCTGCTCAAAGAGTTAGAGCACTAGCTGACAGAACTGAAGTTGAGATAGTATCTGATGCTCGCCGCGATGCTGAAATTATTCGCGGTGAAGCGGATGCAGAACGTAATGCTATTTTTGCAAATGCTTTTGGAGAAGATCCAGAATTTTTTGAATTTTACCGGTCCTTGACAGCATATAAAAATGCTCTTCAAGGAAAGAACTCTACAATGGTGATTTCACCTGATTCAGAATTTTTTGATTACCTCAAGTCAGATATTGGTTTGCAATGATAACAACTCTCGTTTGGGGAGTAGGATTGATTCTATTGTTGGAGGGCATAGTTTATTTAGCTGCGCCCTCCTTAGTAGAAGGCGTTTTAAAAATAGTAGCTAAAATGTCAATTCAGCAGAGGAGAATGCTAGGGGCCTCGATGGCACTAGCAGGCTCATCGATGTTGTTCATAGTAAAATTTTTTAGCTAATGATGGAAAAAGCTGTCCAAATTTTATCCCGAGCTATTGTCGTAATATGATTGCCACCCTATCTGTATAGAAACAGAAATACTTCTCATTCATTTCAACTTTTAGAAAACTTCGGATCGACAATATGCTTAACAAATCGCAAGATCTCGTGCGCGGTAGAACAGTAGGAGTAAGGAGCCAAGTTAGCATACTTGTATTGGTTTCTTGTTTTTTGATTTTTCAACTAACTGCAAGTATAATAAAAGCTGCCCCAGAAAGCCTAGCACCATTGGTTGAGAAAGTCAGTCCTGCTGTGGTGAATATCACCACATCTACAACGGTTACGGCCCCAGTTGGTCCGCAAGGCATTGTGCCGGAGGGTAGTCCGTTTGAGGATCTTTTCCGTGATTTTCAGGATCGTAATGGGGGCAATGGCGCACCAAGAAACTCTTCAGCTTTGGGGTCAGGATTTGTTATTTCTAATGACGGGTACGTAATAACAAACAACCACGTGATTGAAGACGCTGACGAGATACGTATAGAATTCAGAGATGGTATGGAGCTTGAGGCAAAGGTAGTAGGTGTAGATAAAAATATTGATATAGCCCTGCTCAAAGTAGAGCACGATGTGGATCTACCCTTCGTGCAATTCGGTAATAGCGATATTTCTAAGGTAGGAGATTGGGTAATGGCAGTGGGAAACCCACTGGGCCAAGGCTTCTCGGTATCTGTAGGGATAATCTCAGCCAGAAATAGAGAGCTTTCTGGTGCTTATGATGATTACATACAAACCGATGCCGCGATAAACCGGGGTAACTCTGGTGGGCCTCTATTCAATATGGACGGTGAAGTTGTCGGTGTGAATACAGCTATCTTGTCGCCAAATGGGGGGTCGATAGGTATAGGTTTTTCAATGTCGTCCAATGTGGTCGCTCCAGTTGTAGATCAATTGCGAGAATTTGGAGAAGTTCGGCGAGGCTGGTTAGGTGTTAATATTGGGAATGTCACTGATGATATGGCAGAGGCTCTCGGCTTGTCAGATACCTCGGGTGCAATAGTTTTAGACGTTTTTGATGGTCCTGCTTTGGATGCTGGACTGAAAAGCATGGACATAATTATTTCTTTCGACGGGCAAGATGTAGGAAGTTCGGGAGAACTTGTAAGACTTGTGGGTAAAACAGCAGTTGGCAAAACAGTTAACGCCATCATTATAAGAGAGGGTAGCGAGCAGACCTTATCGATTACACTTGGCCAGAGGCCTGACCCTGACGCATTAGCCCAACGTCAAGAAACAGTACCAAAGAAAGAAGCCCCGAAAATCATATTGGGAATGTCTTTAACAGAGATTACCGATGTTCAAAGGCAAGAGATGGATCTTCCATCTGAAAGCTCAGGTCTAATAGTTATGGAAGTTGGAGAAGAGAGTGTTGCGTTTCAAAAGGGTATTAGGCCGGGTGACATAATTAGCGATGCTGGTCAAAAAGCAGTTGCCACTTTGGGTGATTTTCTTACTCGAATTGACGAAGCGAAGAAAGCTGGTCGAGAATCTGTATTGTTGTTAGTTCGTCGAGATGGGCAGCCGAGGTTTGTAGTTTTACCGATAGATGATTAAATTAATTTTATTTTTCATTGGCTTTTAGAGAGAATTAATTTATCCAAAAGGTCTGAAATATCTTCAATTTTTTCAGCTATTACGTGGGTAGTATCTCCTTCATGTTGGAGTTTACCAGTAACTCGTAAAAGTCTTCCTGATATTATAGCACGTCTATTTTTTTCATATACCTTGCGCCAAATTATTATATTTGCGTAACCTGTTTCATCCTCTAATGTAAGGAAGATAACTCCCTTTGCCGTGCCTGGTCTTTGGCGTAAAATCACCAAACCTGCGACACAAATTGGAGTCAAATGGGCCGCCTTTTTAAGCATATTTGCGGGACACGCACTAGGTGGTTTAGGCCAATTATAAAACTCTTTATAAGACATAGAACAAATATAGAACATTGTTATTTTGTCGCAACATATAAAATCAGGGGTCGCAAATTTCCTTTTTGAAGGTTAAGTAGTCGCTTATAAAAATTTTATTTAAGTGAAGAGAGTGATAAATGCCTAAGATTACATATGTTGAGCACGGCGGCAGTGAACATGTTGTAGAAGTTTCTACCGGTCTTACAGTAATGGAGGGAGCTAGGGATAATAATATACCCGGTATTGACGCTGACTGTGGAGGTGCATGTGCATGCTCAACTTGTCACGTTTACGTTCATCCTGATTGGGTTGAAAAACTACCAGCCCGCGAACCTATGGAAGAAGACATGCTCGACTTTGCTTATGAGCCAGATCCAGTAAGATCTAGATTAACTTGTCAGCTTAAAGTCACAGATGCATTGGATGGTTTGGTCGTTCAAATGCCAGAAAAGCAGATATAATTCTGTGTTTAATGATGCCACTAAAGTAAAGCTCTCCAACCAATATCAGTCCGATAGAAGCCTTCTTTCCAATCAATAGATTTGGCCATCTTGTAAGCCACTGATTGCGCTTCCGCCAAAGTTTCCCCCCTTGCTGTAAAGCTCAGAACTCGTCCACTGTTTGCTACTAAATTATTGGCTTCTTTCTTAGTTCCTGCATGAAAGCACATTTGGGACGAGGAGCTAGACAAGTTTTTAACACCTTTTATAATAGTTCCTTTCTTAATTTTTCCCGGATATCCAATAGATGCCATAACTACGCAAAGAGCATGATCGTCGGCCCAACTTATCTGGCACTCATCTAAGTCGCCGTTGCTTGTTGCTATAAGTAAATCCAGGACTTGCGCGCCTAATCTCATCATTAAAGGTTGACATTCTGGATCGCCAAACCTTGCGTTATACTCTACCAAACGCGCCTTCTCATCTTTAATCATTAATCCTGCGTAAAGTACGCCTTGATATGGCGCGCCTCGTCTCTCCATTTCACGCAAAGTCGGTTTAATGATTTCCCTAATTACGGTGTCTTGAATCTTTCCTGTTAAAACAGGTGCTGGTGAGTAAGCACCCATTCCACCTGTATTTGGTCCCGTATCACCATCGCCTACGCGCTTATGGTCTTGAGCTGTTCCAATCGGTAGTAGTTTTTGTCCATTACAAAGTACAAAAAACGATGCCTCCTCACCTTCCATAAACTCTTCAATAACAACTTTCGTTTCTAGATTCTGACTGCCAGATTTAAATATATCTTCTAATGCTTGATAAGCAGTTGGCAAATCCATTGCGACAGTAACGCCTTTCCCGGCGGCGAGCCAATCAGCTTTTATTACTATTGGAGCACCCTGTTCTTCTACATATTCTCTTGCAGATCCCAGTTCATTGAACTTTGCGTATTTTGCAGTTGGTATATTCGCGGACGTGCATATTTCTTTCATAAAGCTTTTTGAAACTTCTAAATTAGCAGCTGCTTGGGTTGGGCCAAATACAAGGAAACCATTATGTTTTAGTACATCTGAAACGCCTGCAGCCAAAGGTGCTTCTGGGCCGATTATAACAAAATCTATCTTCTCGCGTTTTGCTAAAGCTACTACTTCGTCGCAATTTTCAATGTTGGTATTTGAAATTTCAGCAATATCTGCTATCCCGGCATTTCCAGGGGCCACAAGCAACCTACTACATTTTGGATTTTGTTTGACAGCCCAAGCTATAGAGTGTTCTCGAGCACCACTGCCAAGTATAAGGATATTCATGTTTCAAGACCCCTTGGACTCCATCTATCAGCGTTTTATGCTTGCATTAATTAGAAAGCAAGGGCGGTAAATGTCTGAAGTAATAGAGAATAATCTAGTGGGCGATAACCAACCTGAATATAGCGTTAGTGAAATTTCGGGTGTTGTTAAGGGGCTTATTGAAAGTGAGTTTGAATACGTTCGAATTCGAGGTGAAATTGGTCGAGTTTCAAATCCTCGATCTGGTCATATCTATTTGGATCTTAAGGATGAAAGGTCAGTTTTAGCTGCAGTTGTTTGGAAGGGAAATGTCCGAAATCTTCCAACAATGCCAGAGGAAGGTTTAGAAGTTGTTGCATCGGGAAAATTAACCACTTTCGGTGCTCAATCTAAATATCAACTGATTGTAGACCAGATTATACCCGCGGGTGAGGGTGCTTTGATGGCTTTGCTGGAAAAGCGTAAAGAAAAGCTTAAGCAGGAAGGCATGTTCGATGTGTCAAGGAAAAAGCCTTTACCCTATTTGCCGGATGTTATTGGCGTCATAACGTCTTCATCAGGGGCGGTTATACGGGATATACTGCATCGGCTGAAAGACCGTTTTCCGAGAGAAGTTTTAGTTTGGCCTGTTTCTGTTCAAGGCGATAGGTGTGCGTTGGAGGTGTCAAGGGCTATTGATGGCTTCAACACATTGACAGAATTTGATGAAATTAAAAAACCAGATCTATTGATTGTAGCTCGGGGAGGTGGATCATTGGAAGATTTATGGGGCTTCAATGAAGAAATTGTATTGCGTGCTGTTGCTGCCTCGGAAATACCTGTGATTTCTGCAATAGGACATGAGACCGATACCACTTTAATTGACCTGGTTTCCGATGTAAGGGCGCCCACACCAACCGCTGCTGCAGAAATTGCAGTACCAGTTTTAAGTGATATATCCAAAGCTTTGGATAAGATCGTAAATAGACAATGGCAGCAACTCAAGCAAAAGCTATTAATCTCTGAGCAGAGATTGGTTGATGTTTCACGGTTGATGCCAAGAAGTGAAGAACTTTGTGCGTTACAAAGTCAAAGATTGGATGTTGCCTCTGAAAGACTACCCAGGGGTCTCATAAGTCTACTTCAGCGTAGCAAGCTGCAGAGCGCAAGGGTGTTTGCAGGTCTACAGCCGCGGTTTCTTAAGCAAGTGATACAGGCGCAGTATGAAAGAAAGACAAATTATTTTCAGTCGTTAAGGGCTGGTTTCGAGCGAAATTTAGAAACAAAATCTATTAATCTTCAACTAAAACTGAGTGATTTACGAGCGAGTGATCTACATCGAGAGATTAAAAGAAAGGAACTTAATTTTAACCGGTTAATCCAACGTTTTTTTAATTTAGGGACCAATATAATAGCGCCAAGATTTGAAAATTTAAATAACCTGGATCGGCTACGAGAAACACTTGGTTATAAAGAAACTTTAAATCGTGGTTACTCGGTAATCAGAGCGGATGGAGTAGTCGTGACTTCTACTGCAGAGGTCATTGACAAAGCTGAACTTGAAGTAGAATTTAAAGATGGGAGAATTGGAGTTTGTATCTCCGACAAGGCCGGTATTACAAAAAAACAGGCTGCCAAGCAAACCACAAAATCCACAGGTAAAGGTAGTAGTCCTAAACAGGGTAGCCTCTTTTAGCGCTATATGGAATTTTTTGGTCAATGAAGATAGCAAAAAAATCACTCATGAAACTTTAAGCTGTATTGTTAATTTAATGGATAGAAAATTGGGCCAGAGTTGTCTTAGGAGGCATAATGTCTTTTTTTAAGAAATTGAAGGATAGATTATTTAAGTCGTCGTCAAAAATTGACGAGGGCTTGGAAGCCATTGTTCAAGAAGCATCAGAAGATACGCGAATTGATCAGGATCAAGAAGAAGTCCAGGTTTTGGGAGACGGTGTTGACAATATAAAAGTGGTCGAAGAATTACCTCCAGAGCCAGAGCCAGAGCCAGAGCCAGAGCCAGAGCC
>LUQC01000003.1:9577-57794 GCA_001627925.1 Rhodobacteraceae bacterium REDSEA-S34_B6
GCCAGAGCCAGAGCCAGAGCCAGAGCCAGAGCCAGAGCCAACTGGTATCATTGGTAAAATTTTTAAACGCACCCGAAAAAATGCTATTTCCTCAAAGCGTGCTTTAGACAATGAGATGATCGAGCAATTAGAGGAATTGCTAATTTCAGCAGATATTGGCGTTGACACAGCTTTACGGGTTGTCTCCAATATGGCTCAAGGCAACATGGGCAAACGTTTGTCAGTGGATGAAATTAAACTTTTATTGGCAAAAGAAGTAGAAAGAATAATGGAGCCAGTTGCAAAACCCCTGCCTATCTTCGCGCAAACGCCTCAAGTGATTTTAGTAGTGGGAGTAAATGGGGCTGGTAAAACAACAACAATCGGCAAGATTGCGAGCCAACTCAAAGCTGCGGATAAATCTGTGATAATTGCAGCAGGAGATACATTCAGGGCAGCCGCTGTGGAACAGCTTCAAATATGGGGTGAACGAGCAGACGTACCAGTTTTAACAGCGCCCGAGGGATCGGATCCAGCTTCGCTTGCCTTTGACTCTCTGTCAAAGGCTCAAGAAGAAGGTTCTGACATTCTTATGATCGATACTGCTGGGAGATTACAGAATCGCACAGATCTAATGGAAGAATTGGCAAAGATTGTTAGAGTATTAAAGAAAAAAGAAATATCAGCTCCTCACAATACTTTGTTGGTGCTTGATGCAACAACTGGCCAGAATGCGCTAAGCCAAGTTAAAATTTTTAAAGAGCTAGTAGATATTACGGGGTTAGTCATGACTAAGTTGGACGGTACTGCCAAAGGAGGCGTTTTAGTTGCTCTAGCTGATCAATTTGCACTTCCAATCCACGCTATTGGGGTGGGAGAACAACTTGACGATTTATCTCCCTTTGATCCAAAAGAATTCGCAAGTGCGTTGCTTGGAATTGATTACTAATAAAATAAAAAATATTTTTTTATGAGTATTGCGATATGATTGCTGTAATGAATTTATAATGGTTGAGTGGTTGTTGCAGGCTGAAAATACTCAGCACGGAAGTAACTTAGCATTATTTTTGGCTATAAAGGCAGCTTTTTTGCATGCTATTTTTGGTGCTTTACAAAAAGGTAAATTTAATCCTTGGCTCATGAGAGCTGCCATTGACCTATCCTATGGATTAATGGCATTGCCTTTCGCTTTATTTATTGTTCCGTGGCCAGAATATTACATGTGGCCAATATTTTTAGGAGCTTTCATTATCCATACTGCATACAAGTTTATGCAAGCAATGGCTTACTCTCGAGGGGCATTCACTGTAGTTTATCCGATTGTCAGGGGTATTGGGCCATTGCTGACAGTCATAGTGGCATACTTTGTATTTTCGGAGAGTTTCAATTACACACAATGGCTTGGCGTTGTTATTCTGCTGTTCGGTATACTAGGCCTAGCCATTTATAATTTAAGATTTTTATCAAAAGGTAGAGAAACATTAGCTACTGCCTTAATTTTTGCATGTATAACTGGTGTCTTAGTAGCTTTGTATACCACATATGATGCCTATGGTATTCGAGCTACTGCCAACCCATTTACTTTTCTTGCATGGTTTTTCTTAATTGATGGAATTGCAATGCCCTTAATAGCATGTTGGAAATCCAAAGAAGCTATTAGATACAGCGATCTAAAAAGTTTGATACCAAGAGGAATAATTGGTGGTTTGATTGCTTTTTTTAGTTTTGGATCAATCATGCTTGCAACAAGGCTAGACAAAGTGGGTGAGGCGGCTGTACTACGTGAAACGTCTATCGTTTTTGCAGCAATAATTGGCTGGCTTTTTTTAAAGGAAACTGTGGGCCCAAGAAGAATAACGCTGATTTTATTGATTGTGATTGGTGCGGTAATTGTTGAGTGGGGAGCTTAATATGTCAGAAGAAAATGAGAATACACTCCTGAAAAACCTTTTAGAGTATATCCCGATCGCCGTATTTTTTATTGTTTTTATCCTTTTTAAGGACGATGTAGTTGTATTATTTGGGCGCGATTTGAGTGGCTTTGTTTTAGCAACATTAGCGTTCGTTCCACTCGTGGTATTTGCTACCGCTACTAGTTGGATTGTTTTGAAAGAAGTGTCGCGCGTTCAATTATTGACGCTTGTGCTAGTCGTAGTTTTTGGTGGTATGACAATATTCTTCAATGATGAACGCTTTTTGAAGATAAAACCTACCCTTATTTATTGTCTTTTTTCAATTATTTTACTGGTAGGTGTTTTTAGAAAAACCTCTTATCTAGAAGCCCTTCTGGGGAAGGCGCTACCACTTTCCTACGATGGATGGATGATTTTAACGCGCAGGATGGCGTATTTTTTTCTTTTTTTAGCAGCTTTAAATGAATTTGTGTGGCGCACTCAATCTACAGAAGTGTGGGTATACTTTAAAACATTTGGCCTTACAGTTGCCATGTTTGCATTTTTTATTTCCCAATATTCAGTATTCAAAACCTATGGCAATTTTAAGGATTAGCTCGTTAGTAAATGTTTTTGGAAATTTTATCTCGCGCTTCAGTTATTGACTGCGAGCCTGCATAACGTTACGTGATCACTGTGGCGATTTGTAACCAGATTGCGGGCCATACCCAAAAAAAACCGCTAAAAGGTCAGGATGGAAGCGCTTTCTTTCGTTTGGCCGCGAATTGAGGCTTTTATTTTTTTAAACAGAGTAAATTAAAAGATTTGCATCAGATGTGCCAAATGATGATTTTATTTATACGAGGTACGGTAATCCCACTATTGCAATGTTCGAAGATAAAGTTGCTGCCATAGAAGGGGCTGAGGCAGCTTTTGCAACAGCATCTGGAATGGCCGCGGTGAATGGAGCATTAATGTCGATGCTTTCTGCAGGTGACCACGTTGTGGCAGCACGGGCTCTTTTTGGGTCATGTTTATACATTTTGGAAAATATTTTACCAAGTTTTGGCGTGAGGGTCACATTTGTGGATGGCACGGATATTAATCAGTGGAAAAAATCTATTACGCAGGAAACAAAGGTCGTTTTTTTTGAAAGTATATCAAATCCGACGCTTGAAGTAATTGATATTAAAGCAGTAACGGATATTGCTAAATCTGTGGGTGCTTTAACAGTTGTAGATAATGTTTTTACTACTCCAATTTTTTCGAATGCTTTATCTTTAGGTGCAGACGTTGTGGTTTATTCTGCTACCAAGCATATTGATGGTCAGGGCCGCACTCTCGGGGGCGTCATCTTAGGGTCGGGAGATTATATCCGCAATACAGTCCAGCCATTTATGAAACATACTGGTGGCTCAATGAGTCCATTCACAGGCTGGGTGTTACTTAAAGGATTGGAAACATTGGATTTAAGAGTGCAAGCCCAATCCGACTCCGCTTTAGAGATAGCAAAATCTTTAATTGGTCACGAAAGCATTTCTTCTGTAATATACCCCGGTTTGGAAACGCACCCTCAATACGATTTATGTAGGGAGCAAATGGAAAAAGGTGGGACAGTAATTGCTTTCGAGCTGCTAGGTGGCAAAGAGGCAGCCTTCTCTTTAATGAATTCGCTAGAGCTAGTGCTTATTTCTAATAATCTAGGGGATGCAAAATCAATTATAACCCATCCTGCGACTACTACCCATCAGCGACTGTCGGCTGATCGGAGACAGCAGCTAGGGATAACGCAAGGGTTGCTCCGATTAAGTGTGGGTTTGGAGGATTCTAAGGATCTCATCAAGGATTTGTCTTCCGCTTTACGCAATCTAGTCAGATAAAAATACATGTTTTATTGATCTATAAGTTGTTTTTCTTCGTATTTTGGGGGTAAAATGGAATTCAATTCTACATAAGGACTGGAATACATAATGAATGTTCATGCTCCCAACCATAAAAGTACTGTAGAAACTCTTCAGAGATCCGACAGTCTTGATACACTACGTCAATGGCTCTCCGAAGGTGGCAAGCGTAAGCTTACAGAGGAAGAATTGGTAGCTGTCAAATATTTATTGCCTAAAAAAGAAGACTATCCAGTTTTTAATACCGAATATCCACATGACTTTGAAGTAAACAAAGACTATGCTTCAAGAATGCCAGACCTACAAAATGGTCCGGCTGCAATGATTAAAGGTTCACGTCAATCTATACAACACGTAGGTATTTCTAATTTTAGGCTTCCACTCAAATTTAGGAAAAAAGATGGCGGTGAGCTGACGCTTGAAACTTCCGTTACTGGTTCAGTAAGTCTCGACGCGGATAAAAAGGGAATAAATATGTCCCGAATAATGAGAAGTTTCTACAAATATTCAGAAAGTACTTTTAGTTTTGAGGTTATTGAGTCTGCCTTAAATGACTATAGACAGGATTTAGATACTTTTGATGCAAGAATAATGCTTCGATTATCTTTTCCGCAATCTATCAATAGCTTGCGGTCAAATCTTCAAGGATTTCAATACTATGATATCAGCGTCGAGGTGGTGGACAAAAAAAACGTCAGGTCGCGTTATATCCATTTAGACTACGTATATAGCTCAACATGCCCATGCTCTCTTGAATTATCTGAACATGCAAGAAAAGAACGAAATCAGCTGGCTACACCTCATTCCCAGAGGTCGGTTGCTAGGATTTCTGTCGAAATCTTAGATACTGACATACTTTGGTTCGAAGATTTAATTGACATTTGCCGAAGTGCAGTGCCAACGGAAACTCAGGTCATGGTGAAAAGAGAAGATGAACAGGCATTCGCAGAAATGAATGCCGCAAATCCAATTTTTGTCGAAGATGCTGTACGGCTTTTTTGTGAAGCATTAAAAGCAGATGACCGCATTGGTGATTTCCGTGTCATAGCAAGTCATCAGGAAAGTTTGCACAGCCATGATGCAATTTCAATCATGTGTGAAGGTCCCACGTTTGATCAGAATACATTTGATCCAAAAATGTTCTCTAGCTTAATTCATGTGGGATAGTTGTAACTGAAACTTGACAGGAACCGTGTCTCGGTTCAAGCGTAGCATATGCGGTTAGATTTACGTCCGATAGGTTATGTCATAGGAATTCTTTTGACGTTGTTAGGCGTCACAATGCTAGTTCCAATGGCCGTTGATTTTTCAGAGGGCCGCGGATTTGTGGGCGTGTTCGCTGAAAGTGCTCTTATAACAATATTAACGGGAAGTTTTCTTGCCATTGCGTGCTCAAACGGAAAGGCTGAAGGCCTTGATATTCAAAAAACTATCCTTTTGACTACAGGTGTTTGGATTGCACTTCCACTATTTGGTTCTATTCCCTTTATTATAGGAAGTACTCAGCTTTCCTTTGTTGATGCTCTTTTCGAAGCTGTCTCGGGCGTCACGACTACTGGATCGACGGTGCTGTCTGGGCTTGAAAGTCTACCAAAAGGTATTCTTTTATGGAGAGGTATTTTGCAGTGGCTAGGTGGGATCGGTATAATAGTGGTTGCCATGGTTTTCCTACCTGAGTTGAGAGTGGGTGGGATGCAAATTTTCAGAGCAGAAGCATTCGATACCATGGGCAAAATTTTACCGCGAGCAACTACTATTTCTTTGCAAATATTTGTAATTTATCTCGGCATTACGATTGCCTGTGCATTATCGTATGTGGCGGTTGGTCTGACGGCCTTTGATGCAATAGTTCATTCCTTTACTACAGTTTCAACTGGCGGCTTCTCAAATTATGATAATAGTTTTGGTAATTTTTCTGGACCTGCAGAGTACGTCGCCATATTTTTTATGATAATGGCTGCCCTACCTTTTGTTCGGTACGTGCAGCTTGTTAATGGAAATAGCCGGGCAATTTTTACTGACACACAAATCAAGACATTTTTAATAACTACCTTATCAATTGCTATTTTTGTATTTTTTATTCTGAACTCACTATTTCCAGGGGATTGGGAAAATTCTCTGCGAAAATCATTATTTAATGTAACATCAATTATTTCAGGAACAGGTTATTCAAGTGACAATTATATGAAATGGGGAGGTATGCTCGTTTCTGTGATTTTTTTCATTGGACTGATTGGAGGATGTGCTGGGTCAACAACCTGTTCTGTAAAGGTTTTTCGTTATCAGTTAGTAGCTTCCGCTATTCTTTTACAGCTCAGGAAAATTCGCTACCCACATAGAGTTGTAGTGTTGAAGTACGATGGTCGCCCTGTAGCAGAAGATGTTCTCCATTCGGTTATGACATTTTTTGTTGTGTTTTTTTTGAGTCTTGGAGTGCTTGCAATATTGCTGTCATTAACAGGATTAGATCTAGTTACGTCGGTTTCCGGGGCGGTGGCAGCCTTAGGCAATATTGGGCCTGGCTTGGGGGACCGAATTGGGCCGTCTTCAAATTTTATGGGATTAAATGATGCGGCAAAATGTTTGCTAATTATAGGAATGTTAGTTGGACGCCTCGAACTAATGGCGGTTTACATTTTATTCACCATTAAGTTTTGGAGAAACTAAGAAAATTTAATATTGTTCCCAGCAACTTATCAAAGCTGTTACTCGGTTCGCCACAGAGTCAATTTGCCGCAGATCTAGTGGCTCCGCGCGATAAGAACGCTTTAATTCTGATAAACCGACCTCACCCAAAAATTTAGTTATTTCTCTTGCTTTTAAAACAATTTGAGCATCTGAATTTATGGTAGATGGCTCTGCTAAATGAAGTCCAATAAAATTCCCTGATAAGTCAAATAAGCCGCCGCCACTATCACCTGGATTAACTGGAATCGATATGCGAAATTTTCTTTTATCTCCCCGTAAATCTTGCAATTCTCTTACAGTTCCCTCTGTTAAGCTAGATCTGTTTAATTTTCCTTGATATGGGAAACTTGATAGGACTACCTGTTCACCAATTTTAGGCACCGTAGTTGTATATTCGATGACACTCAATGGTTTAAGGACTTGTTGGGGAGCTAGAAGTGCAAGGTCTAAACCCCTATTCTCCGCAACAATTTTATACTTATGTATCCCATTCACAGTTATATTGGGGCAATCTAAAAGTCCGCTTGATTGCGTTATTATTTTTGCTTCTTCGTCAATAAAAAGACCAGATCGTGAGTATGTCGGGCGATGTAGATCAAAGCCAAGATATTTATTTAAGTCTTGATCCTCATTTGCGTCTCTTCTCTCTCTGAGCGCTCCTGGAATACTTTCAAATTCCAATCTCATTTTTACTAATAGCCTCTTTGCAATGTAATCCTCCTCGATTGGCCACTGTAACCCAAAACCCTTCACCTTATTATTTGAACTTACTGCCGTGAAAAAACTCTCAAGCTCATTGTTTTTACCTGACAGCTCAAATGAGTTTCGGAATAATACTTTCCTCCCATCACTTGGAATTATTTCTAAATTTTTCATTGCGTTAAAAAGAATTTTTAAATCATATTCATCGCCATGCTGCGATATCAGAAAAACTTTTATTTTTGATGCAGGTTCAGCCTCGTAAGTTATAATTGGTGGATTTATCTTCACTGGCTTCTTAAAAATGTTCAGCATTGGAATTTTTATTCCGGCCAGAATATTTTTCTCAACCTTCAAACCATTTTCGAGTAGTGGTTTTAAGTAGTTTTTTATAAGCTCTGACTGCTGTGACATTGTTAAAAAACCAGTTGCTTCGTAAGCATTTTTAATTTGCCACTCATTAATCGCTTTTCTAGTGCCAGGACCGTATTGTCCATCGATCTCAGAATCATAAACACCATCAGCGAACAAAGCTGATTGAACGGCTTTTTTATAAAAATCACTTAACTTTGACTCGAAAAACTGTGCTTTTTCGAGCGGTTCTAATTCTTCAAGGCTTGAAAATAATAAATTATTACCTTGTGAGGGATCCAGATTGTCATTATTTAAATCAAAGGTATAATTTTGATCATATTCGGCGTTGCCATTATTAGATAGTTTTTCAAGGTCTGCCATGTCAAAGCTACCCGCTGTCCAAACTTTCTCACCGTAATTTTTACCATCTGTCACAAAGCTATCTGGAGAGATGAGTTGTGCATCCAATTTAGTGTTTAAGATTTCAAATGCCTTTGTGGGGTCGTAAGGCCCCAATGATACAGCATACCAGCCGTCATCTAACGAGAATATATTTACATTTTCACTTAAAATTGTTGAGAATCTGCTTGTTGCCTCCTTAGCCCTAACAATGCTTGGCAGTGTTTCGACTTGTATCCAGCGGATTTCACTTGCAGTTACTGCTGAGCCTATAAAAAGGTATATCGTAAAAAGTATTCTTATCATAAAATTCCCGACCCTAAGTGATTTGGTGTTGTCCAGTGATCGCCCTGTAAAATATTTACAATGAAAAATTTTTGAAATCATTTAAAATCAATAAACTGTTGCCGATTGACCCTAGTAATAGCATTGCATAAGTAGGTCGCAAGCAGGTATATGGAATTACAAGGTAAAAATTATGAATGTTGCAAAACCTAAATCGTTCCAAGAAATTGTTTTGAGGTTGCAAAACTACTGGTCAGACAATGGTTGTGCAATTCTTCAGCCCTACGATATGGAGGTCGGTGCTGGGACGTTCCATCCCGCTACTACGCTGAGATCACTTGGCGAAAATCATTGGGCTGCTGCTTATGTCCAGCCGTCTAGAAGACCAAGCGACGGCAGATATGGCGAAAATCCTAATCGACTGCAACATTATTATCAATTTCAGGTAATCATGAAACCCAGTCCTGAGGATTTCCAAGAACTATATTTGGGGTCCCTTGAAGCGATTGGGTTGTCGATGAGTGTTCACGATGTCAGGTTTGTAGAAGATGATTGGGAAAGCCCGACGCTGGGCGCATGGGGGCTTGGATGGGAAGTATGGTGCGACGGTATGGAAGTAAGCCAATTTACCTATTTTCAGCAGGTCGGCGGCCATGATTGCAAACCCGTCTCGGGTGAACTGACCTATGGACTGGAGCGGCTTGCGATGTATGTCTTGGGAGTAAACCACGTTATGGAAATGCCATTCAATTCGCCAGAAGCGCTCGTGCCATTGAAGTATGGAGATGTTTTTCTGCAAACTGAGCAGGAATATGCAAGATGGAACTTTGATGCAGCAAATACTGATATACTTTTAAAAAACTTTGAGGATGCTGAAAAAGAATGTGAACGTATTTTAACTCACAAAGAATTGGATCCAAAGACTGGAAAAAAAATAATTATGGTTCATCCTGCTTACGATCTGTGCATAAAGGCGAGCCATTTTTTTAATCTATTAGACGCGCGTGGTGTTATATCGGTTACAGAAAGACAGGCATATATATCCCGGGTTAGAAATTTAACAAAGAAATGTGCAGATGCATTTGTGCAAACAGCGGCAGGAGGACAAAAAAATTGAACGGAAAAGTAATAGTGGCTTTTCTGGTTTTACCTGCACTTTTAGCAGGCGCCGCCCTGTATTATTTGCAAATTTTTAGCTTCTATGAAGAAGTTATTCCAAATGGGACAACGGACGTGGCAATAGTGGAAAAGAAAACTGAGCTTCCAGAGGTTATTGATTATTCGAATTTTCATGCAATTACTTCTGAAAGTTCTCCCATTCGATACCGTGCTTGTTTTGAAACTTCGGAAGACCTGAATGATCTGCGCAATAGATTTTTGGTATATGAAGGTGCAGAACCTAAAATTGCTCCCTATTGGTTTGAGTGCTTTAATGCAAAGGATTTGGGTTTTTCCCTTGCAGATGGCGCAAAAGGTGAGGTTTTTTTGTCAAAGAAAAATATTATGTATGGAGTTGATAGAGTTGTGGCAATTTTAGACAACGGAAAAGGTTACATTTGGCATGAAATAAATGATTGTGGAGATAAGTTGTACGATGGTTCTCCAGTTTCAAACGAATGCCCTAAGAGAGATTAATCATGCCAGATTTGTTGATTGAGCTGCTTTCAGAAGAAATCCCAGCAAGAATGCAGGAATTTGCTGCAAATGAGTTAAAGAAGAACATGCTAAGTTTTCTTGCTGATCAAGGTGTTTCTGAAATCGCAGCAACTGCCTATTCCACTCCAAGACGACTTACACTATTTATGAGTGGTTTGCCCGAAAAAGCTCCTGATATTAGTGAAGAGCGTAAAGGGCCTAGAATAGATGCGCCTCAGCAGGCTGTGGATGGCTTTCTTAGAAGCGTTGATTTGAATTTAGATCAGTTAGAAGTAAAAAGAGATGGCAATGTTGACAAATATTTTGCATCGATAGAAAAGCCTGGAAGGATATGTACAAAAATTATTGCTGAAGCTTTAGAAAAAACAATAAGGACATTCCCTTGGCCGAAGTCTATGCGATGGGGTGCATCATCACTAAAATGGGTTAGACCTCTACAAGGAATACTGTGCATTTTTATAAGGGATGATGAGCATCAGTTAATTGAGTTGCAGATAGATGGAATACATTCAGACGTACGTAGTGCCGGCCATAGATTCATGGCTCCTGACTATTTTAAAGTTAAAGACTTTGAAGATTATAAAAGAAAGTTAAGAGATGCTTATGTAATCCTAGATCATAAGGAACGAGCTGAGATAATTCTAAACGACGCAAATAACTTGGCGTTTGCTCATGGATTAGATTTAATCCATGATGATGCTTTATTAGAAGAAGTTTCAGGTTTGGTTGAATGGCCTGTCACACTGTTGGGCGAAGTAGATAATGCATTCTCTGATCTGCCGGCTGAAGTGCTCCAAGCGTCTATGAAAGAACATCAGAAGTTTTTTTCGTTAAAAAATTCGAAAACTGGTAAAATTGAAAGATTTATTACAGTTGCTAATATTGAAGCTGCAGACAATGGCGAAACAATTTTAAAGGGAAATCAAAAGGTTCTTTATGCTAGATTATCCGATGCAAAATTCTTTTGGGAGAATGACATCCGTTTAATTCAAAAAGACGGTCTTGATGCGTGGCTAGGAAAGCTCGATGATGTAACATTTCACAATAAACTGGGAAGTCAGGCTGATAAGGTAACGCGTGTTTCTACTCTAACAAAGATATTGGCCAAGCAACTCTTGTGCGACATAGAAGACGCTGTAACGAGCGCAAATATCTGCAAGTGTGATTTAGCGTCTGAAATGGTCTATGAATTTCCAGAGCTTCAGGGTGTTATGGGCAGATATTACGCTTTACGCGCAGGATATTCTGAAGATGTAGCTAAAGTATGCGAAGAACACTATGCTCCTAAGGGGCCAAATGACCCTGTGCCGACGGCTTCAATATCCGTCGCGGTTTCTCTCGCTGATAAATTAGATACATTACTTGGCTTTTGGACTATTGATGAAAAGCCTACTAGTTCAAAGGATCCATTTGCACTTAGACGAGCTGCACTTGGAGTCATAAGAATAATCCTTGAAAATGATGTGGAACTCGATTTAGTCGAAGTGCTCAATGCTCATTTCGAACATTTATCTAAATTTGGTAATCATCCACATGCAGTATCTGATGTTATGAATTTTATTCGTGATAGGTTTAAGATTTATCTTCGGGATAAAAATATCCGTTATGATGTAGTCGATGCATGTTTAGCAGTTGGAAAAGTTGGAAATCTTAAGCTGGTTAAAAAGCGAATTAATGCACTTGCAAACCTTTTAAGTAGTGATGAAGCCGAGGACTTTTTCCAAGGATTTAAACGAGCAAATAATATTTTGGCAAAAGCAGAGCAAAAAGACGGTGTAGAATATTCTTTTGGAGCCGATATAAAATATATGGAAGTTGATCCTGAAAAGGAATTATTTAATGCCTTGAAGGAACAGCACTCAGTTGTTGAACAGGCAGTTTTTGAAGAAGCCTTTCAAAAAGCTATTTTAGCCGTTACAGATCTTAGGCAGCCGATAGATGATTTTTTTGAATGTGTTCAGGTTAATTCTGAGAATGACATTGTAAGGCGGAACAGGCTTAATTTACTCGGCCAAATTAGGGCCACTTGCAATTTAGTAGCCGATCTTAGCAAAATCGAAGGTCAATCTGGTTAGTAGAATATTAATTCATAGGTAAGATTTTTAGTGCAATGCTTGCATAATAATGATTACTTAATTTAACGCCGTACCAATAAATAAGTAGGAAATGCAATGGGACAAGTTGAGTTGGATTACGAGCTAATTACACCATCAGCCAGAATAGCAACAGCAACACATGGCGGTAGAGCAAAGTGTCTTCAAAGATTACTCAGATTAGAGCTGCCGGTACCTAAAACAGTTGCAATTTCATTTGCTGGCGTCCACTCAATTGCTGCAGGGAATTTTGGGGACCTTCCAGAAATCTTAAATAATTTTAATAAAAATGATCTGCTTTGTGTTCGTCCATCATCAGAAAGTCCAGACTGGGGTGGTCCAAGTGCTATCATGAACATTGGTATGAATAATTTGCGTTATAAAGAGCTGAAACAAAAGCTTGGGGCAGATGCTGCATCATCAATCTATATTAATTTCGTACAGGCCTATTCGCTTCATGTGGCTCGTTTAGACCCAGACATTTTTAATCCAGTTGAAACTCAAAATAGTGCAGCATTGGCTAAGGTATTAGAGATATATGAAAGTGAAACGGAGCATGAATTCCCACAGGATATTGCTACACAGCTTTCGGAAATTCTTAGGTCAATGGCGCGCACTTGGGAAAGTACCACCGCGAGGTTGTTAAGACAGGCAAAAGGGGCACCATTAGATGCCGGTTTAGGTTTGGTTATCCAAGTGATGGCATTCGGCTTAGGAGAAGGAGAGTGTGGCACTGGGACTTTGCAGCTTATTGATGAAAATGATGGGAAGCCAAAAATTAAGGGTCGGTATAAGGAACAATCGCAACTACGGCCAGAGAAATCCAGTGAAGGCGCTCTCTATTTAACTAAGGATAATAGAGGTTGGTCACTGGAAGATAATAATGAAGAAATTTTTAGGCAATTAGTTGAATTTGCTTCCATTATGCGCGTGAAATTGCGTGAGGAAATGCAAATTGAGTTCAGCATCCAAAATGGTGTTTTACACATTTTAGATGGAATTAAAACTCCTAGGCGCTCACAGGCGGCTGTGAGGGTCGCTGTAACACTAGCTGAAGATGGCATCATTTCACGCAATGAAGCTATTATGAGAGTTGAGCCGAGAGCGATAAGTGAATTACTGCATAGGCAAATTGATCCTGAAGCTGAACGTGATGTCTTGGGGAGTGGAGTTGCGGCGAGTCCGGGTGCTGCAACTGGCAAGATCGTTTTTTCAGCCGAAGCTGCCCAGTCACATGCATCTAGGGGGATTGACTGTATCCTGGTTCGTAGAGAAACCTCGCCAGAGGACGTGAGGGGAATGCACGCATCGGTTGGGGTTGTCACAGAGCGAGGTGGAATAACCAGTCATGCAGCAGTAATTGGAAGAGGTATAGGTTTGCCGTGTGTGGTAGGCGTAAAGGATATTCGATTTCAAGTTAAGAGGAAAAGTCTAATTTGCAGTAATGGCCGTCAATTAAAAGAAGGCGATGAAATAACTATTGACGGAACAAGCGGTGACATATTGTTTGGTTCTCCTAAAATGGTTGAGGCGGCCTTAGATGATGCTTTTCAAACACTTCTTGAGTGGACTGATGAAGTTTCAGACATGACAGTTCGCGCTAATGCTGATACTCCTCAAGATGCTTTAACTGCGAGGAAATTTAATGCTCAGGGGATTGGCCTTTGCAGAACAGAGCACATGTTTTTTGAAAGTGATCGTTTTAATGTGATGCGGGAAATGATCTTTTCGAAATCTGCCGAGGATCGGCGGTTGGTCTTGGAAAGATTGTTGCCCATGCAACGTAAAGATTTTATTGAATTATTTGAAATCATGAAGGATTTACCTGTGTGTATAAGGCTTTTCGATCCGCCACTTCATGAATTTCTTCCCTCCGACAGAGAAGGTATGCATGATTTGGCAGAAGCTTTGGGTTTACCGCTATCAGACGTCGTAAGAAGAGTCGAAACAATGGGTGAATACAATCCAATGCTAGGTATGCGGGGGGTACGCTTAGGCGTTACAGTGCCAGAAATCTACGAAATGCAGGCCAGGGCAATTTTTGAGGCTATAGTTCAAGTGAGTAAGGAAGGTATTTCAGTGGTTCCGGAAATAATGATCCCACTTGTAAGTGCTAAACGCGAAGTAGAACTAGTTAAGAAAAGAGTTGCCTCCGTAGCATCGCAAGTAGGATTAGAAACATCTGCAGAGGTAAATTATAAACTGGGTGTGATGGTGGAAACCCCACGTGCAGCTCTAAGAGCAAGTGATATTGCTATGAACTCAGAGTTCTTGAGCTTTGGAACAAACGACTTAACACAAATGGCTTATGGCCTTTCGAGAGATGATGCGGGAAAGTTTATGTCTCAATACGTTCAACAGGGTGTTTTTCAAGAGGATCCCTTTCATATCTTAGACCCTGAGGGTGTTGGAGAGCTTGTAAAATTGGGTGCAGATAGAGCAAGATCTATCAAGCCTAATATCACTCTTTCAATCTGTGGTGAGCACGGAGGTAATCCAGAATCAATAGCTTTCTCTCATCAATTAGGCTTCCATTATGTTTCTTGTTCACCATATCGTGTTCCGGTAGCAAAACTTGCAGCCGCGCAGGTTGCCATTTCAACTCAAATTAGTTAGGTCCAGAACCTGAGTAATAATAAAATCGGTCGGTTAAATGGTATACGCAAATTATAAAAAAATAATTGCAATAGCCGTGATTTTCCCTTCAATTTCATTTTTTTCTTTAGTGAATGGGAACAGCCTGAATACGCTAATTGAAATTCAAAAAAGTCATCATGAAAGCTTGCCAGTATTCGTAATGGATATGTTAGTAGACCCTTCCATAAGACGTGTTGAGAATATTGTCGATCAAAGTTATATTGATGGACTACCAAGTTCTCAAGGTGGTACAGAGTGGAAGTGTCTGGCGGATGCTCTTTATTTTGAAGCAAGAGGTGAATCGGTGGTTGGACAATTTGCCGTTGCTGAAGTTATAGTTAATAGGGCTAATAGTAGTAAATTTCCGGATACTGTTTGCGGCGTAGTTAATCAAGGAACAAAAAAAAGCCGTTATAAATGCCAGTTTACTTACATGTGTGATGGATTGCTAGAGAGTATCGACGATAAAGCAAGTTATGCGAGAGCGGGTAAAATAGCTAGCATGACTTTATGGGATGTAAAAATTAATCTCACAAATGGAGCTCTTTATTATCATGCCAAATCAGTCAATCCTAGTTGGGCTAAGAAGCTAGTAAGAACTGGTATAATCGGTGATCATAAATTTTATTCTGATAACGCATTAGTTAATTAGTTAAATTACATAAAATTTAGATAATAGTTTGACATTTCCTAAACTAATCATGGTCTGCAGGTGATATTTGTGCCAAGCTTAAGCAGAGCAAAGGATTAAATAATGACGAATGAAATTAAGTTGGCTTTCAGTCATCCAGTTGAAAGGTCCAGAAGCAATTTTTCTGATGTTGAACTAGACAGAATTTCACTTCGTGATCATATAGTAGAGGTTGAAATCGGTGCATTCCAATCAGAGCGTGGAACTACTCAGAGAATTTGTTTCAACGTTGTTGTTGAGGTAAAACCAGTCCATCAAGTGATAGACGATGATGTAGATAAAATATTATCTTATGATAAGGTTACTGAGGCTATTTCAGATGAAGTCTTTGCCGAGCGAGTAAACCTTCTTGAAACACTAGCTGAACGTATTGCCGATAGATTGCTAAATGAGCCCCAAGCTCATCGAGTTTTTGTTAGAATTGAAAAGCTTGATAGAGGTCCAGGAGCTTTAGGAGTGGAAATTGTACGGACCGAAAAGGATTACAATTCTACTACCCGGCCTGCTGCAACCGGAGATGAGATATCAATTAGACCTCATGTCATATATCTTAGTAATGTGGCCATTAATTCGATTTACTTGGATGCGTGGATAAATCAGCTTTCCGCAAAAACACAACCAGTTGTTCTATGTGTTGGCGTTCCTGAAACATCGTTTGAGGCAAAAAATCAAAAACCTGCAATTCTTCGAAGGCTGGATTTACTATCAATCGAGCAGAATGCATGGATACTGGCAGGTAAAAATTCAAAATGTGTCGTAGTTTCAACAAAAACTGAATTGGATTACGCAATAAAACAGGGCCAAATTTCAGTTTGGGCTCCGTCAAAAATAATTCTGGATGCTAATGAGCCTCCTGACGTCGATGCTGATCATGCTTATCAGTTGGCTTATTGGCTTATGAACTACCTTAATGGAGAGAAGTTAAGTGTTATCGGGGTGGAGCCTATTCTCAATAATAAAAATAGGCTCGCCGTTATATTGCCGTTGAAAGAAAATATTTTCTGAATAGATGTAATAGACATTAAAAATGACAGAATATTTTCGTCCCATACTCAACACTGATATTTCTATTCCAGATGATGCACGTGTCATGCGAGGTACGCATTTTTGGTTTACCCATGCGGAAAAGCTAGCAAGAAATACAGAGCCTCAGATAGTTTCGGCGAAAAATATTCCTGATAATATCTTGCAGAATATTACTTACGAGAGAGTGAATATTTGTGGACTTTCTTTTGATGTTCCTAGGGTTATGGGTATATTAAATGTGACGCCAGACAGCTTTTCCGATGGTGGAAAGTACTCATCTATTGCAACAGCCGAAGAGCATTTAAAATCTATGATTTCCGATGGAGCGGATATAATTGATATAGGTGGGGAAAGTACTCGGCCCGGTGCTGTTGAGGTGGCAATTTCAGAGGAAATATTGAGGGTAATACCGATCATAGATAAGATGGCAAAAAAAATTTCAGTGCCAATTTCGGTAGATACTCGAAAATCTGAGGTCGCAGGATTGGCTGTATCCAATGGTGCAGCACTCGTAAATGATGTTTCTGGATTAACATTTGATTCTAAAATGAGTGACCTCTGCATAAAGCAAAATATTCCGGTATGTATTATGCACTCACAAGGTCTTCCAGAAACAATGCAAGATAAGCCAACATATCAAGATGTATGTTTGGATATTTATGATTTTCTAAGTGAGCAAATTGAAAAGCTTTTAAAATTAGGCATGCAAAGAAAAAATATAATAGTTGATCCAGGTATAGGGTTTGGAAAAACCCTAAAGCACAATGTCGATTTATTGCGACGGATAAGTTTGTTCCATGGATTGGGTGTGCCAATACTTATTGGTGTTTCGAGGAAAAAGTTTATAAAAACTATTGCTGAGCTTGAAGAAAATGAAGACAGATTGTCAGGCTCGGTATCTGTTGCATTGTTTGCTAGGTCCCAGGGTGTGCAAATTTTCAGGGTACACGATGTAAAAGAGACTGTTCAGGCTATGAAACTATGGCATAGTATACACTCAGAGTAACTAGGAGAGTCAATGTCTCGTAAATTTTTTGGTACAGATGGCGTTCGTGGTAGGGCTAATTCCTATCCCATGACTGCAGACTTTTGTCTGAAACTTGGAGCAGCAGCTGGGTCATACTTTCGGCGAGCAAATAAAAAATCTCATCGTGTTGTTATTGGTAAAGATACACGCCTGTCTGGCTATATGTTTGAAAATGCGTTAACAGCTGGTTTGACCTCGTCTGGCATGAATGTTTTGCTACTCGGCCCAGTTCCCACACCTGCGGTAGGGCTTTTAACAAATTCTATGAGAGCTGATTTGGGCATTATGATATCTGCCAGCCATAATGAACATAGTGATAACGGTATAAAATTCTTCGGTCCTGATGGTTATAAATTGTCAGACAGCTCGGAACTTGAAATTGAGGCGTTAGTTTCCAAAGGAATAGGTTGTGTACCCCCGGAGGATATTGGAAGAGCAAAGCGAATTGATGATGGCCGGTACAGATATATAGAAAGAGTCAAATCTAGTTTTCCAAATCAAATGAGATTAGACGGTCTAAAAGTGGTAATAGATTGCGCTAATGGGGCTGGGTATAAAGCGGCGCCAGAAGTTTTATGGGAACTCGGCGCGGAAGTCATACCCGTTGGTGTTTCACCGGACGGCAGAAATATTAATCTAGATTGTGGTTCAACTAATCCAACAGTAGCAGCTGAAACAGTTGTTGCTCATGGCGCTGATGTGGCAATTTGTTTGGATGGAGATGCAGACCGTGTATTAATAATTGATGAGTACGGGATACCCATTGATGGGGATCAGTTTTTGGGCATGATCGGCTCTCGGTGGTTCAAGAACGGTAATTTGGTGGAAAATACTTTGGTATCGACAGTTATGTCGAATATGGGGTTAGAGGCTTTTCTGAATCAAGAGGGAATAAAACTGGTGCGAACTTCTGTTGGAGACAGATATGTGGTAGAGCGCATGAGGCTAAATGGTTTTAATTTGGGAGGAGAAAAGTCAGGACACGTTGTTATGATGGACTACTCTACTACCGGTGACGGGCTAATGGCAGGATTGCAATTTCTAGCAGAAATGGTTCGGACTGGTGAGATGGCTAGTGTGGTCGGGCGCCCATTTGATCTCACCCCGCAGAAAACAGAAAATATAACTTATGCGGGTGATAAGAATCCCTTAGATCACCCATCTATCAAGAAAATAATTTCAGAAACCGAAAAAAAGATTTCAGGATTTGGTCGTTTATTGGTGAGAAAATCGGGAACGGAAAAACTAATAAGAATAATGGTTGAGGCTGAAGATGCCGCAGTTATAGATGCTACAATGTCGCCGGTAGTCACAGCAATTAAAGAATTATAAACTATTTACTTTTATAACCTTTTTTATTTCTGACATTTGACTTATCGCAAGTCCAGTCAATATCAGCGCTAACGCAATGATCATTGAAATTTTAAACGGCTCGTTGAGCAATATAATGCTAAAAAATACAGACCAAAGTGGGACCTGAAAATTTGTAAGTGTCATAAATACAGGGCCGGCAGTTCGAATTATTATAATCCTTAAAAAAGTTGCTGCCGCTGTTGGGAAAAGACCCAAAATAAGCAAGTAAATTAGTGTTTGCTTGGATACTGATGGTGGAGCGCCCTCTATCAACCATGCAGATGGTATGACGAACATTGCACCGGAGGTCAAAGAAACTGCCGCCAGTCCAATTGGATCTATTGCGGGTAAGCGCTTAGTGAGTACGGCGCTAGTTGCGTAGCAAAAGGTCGCAAATAAACAAGCGAGCCTACCGTAAGTTTCTTTTGTTTCTTTTGAAGTTAAAAAAACTTCAGGTCCCAAAAGGATAACTACCCCAAAGAAACCAAAGAACATTCCTAAGACTGTGAAAGTTGTAATTTTTTCACTCACTACAAAAAAATATGAAAGTGGTAAGATTAATAATGCAACAGAAGCCATTGAAATACCTGCAAAAGCGGAGGTTACATATTGCTGACCCCAGCTCAGGGCAATAAATGGAGCGGCGGTCGCAAAAACACCCGAAAATATAAGAGTGGGCCAGTCTTTTGACTGAGTTAGGAATAGTTGCCGAGATGAGAAAAGCCAGATGATATTTGTAATCACAGCTGCTATCGATATCCGGGCTGCTGCAAGCCAAAATGGAGTGATGCCATCTAAAGCCAATTCTATAATCATGAATGTGCTACCCCATATTAACCCAAGAAGTGTCAATAAGAGCCAGCTTATTTTAGTTATGTTATTTTCCATTTAACTATCGCTATAAAACGATAACGCTCGGTTTGATCTCATAATAGATAAAAGGCAGCAATTATTCTTTAGCTGCCTTTTATTAATCAACCTTAATTTCGATCTTTATCAACCATTTTTCCTGCTGAGATCCATGGCATCATACCTCTCAACTTTTCACCGACTTTTTCTATTTCGTGATCATCATTTAACCGCCGTGTTCCCTTAAAATAAGGCTGCCCAACTGCATTTTCTTGCATGAAGTCTCTTACAAATTTTCCAGTTTGAATGTCTTTCAACACAGCTTTCATCTTCGCTTTTGTTTCATCATATGGCAGTATTCGTGGTCCAGAAACATACTCACCATATTCTGCGGTGTTAGATATTGAATAATTCATATTGGCAATTCCACCTTCATAAATTAGGTCGACGATTAATTTTACTTCATGAAGACACTCGAAATAAGCCATCTCTGGTGCATATCCGGCCTCCACCAAAGTTTCAAAACCCATTCTGATTAATTCTACCAAGCCACCACATAAAACCGCTTGTTCTCCAAATAGATCGGTTTCACATTCTTCGCGAAAATTTGTTTCAATTATTCCTGATCGCCCGCCTCCAATGGCAGAGCAATAAGAAAGGCCAATCTCTAAGGCTTTTCCACTGGCGTCATTATCTACAGCAACAAGACATGGTACGCCTCCTCCCTTGGTATATTCTCCTCTAACGGTATGCCCTGGCCCCTTAGGCGCCATCATAATGACGTCCACGCCATCTTTGGGTTCTATTAAGCCAAAATGAACGTTTAACCCATGCGCAAAGGCTATTGCAGCGCCTTCTTTTATATTGTCGTGCACGTAAAGTTTGTAAGTTTGAGCTTGCAACTCATCTGGCATGGTAAACATAAGTAAATCACACCAAGCAGCAGCCTCGGCTATTTCCATCACCTCAAGACCCTCACCTTGTGCTTTTTTTGCGGACGGTGAGCCCTCACGCAGAGCGACTACTAAATTTTTGGCTCCACTGTCTCTTAAATTCAAAGCATGAGCATGCCCTTGAGAACCATATCCCAAAATGGCTACTTTCTTTTCCTTAATTAAATTAACGTCACAATCTCTATCGTAATAAACTCTCATAATTTCCTCACAAAGTATAATTCAATTATTAGATATACATTTAAACCTGAATATTGTTTTCTTTTTTGTAATTTGTTATCTTAATTCAAATATTTTAATAAGAGATTATAGAGAAAAATGCAAAAGTTATGCTGAAAGACATAGACGCTCGAATTTTGAGAATTTACCAATCAGACCCGGATACTCAGATGGCGCAGCTTGCGTCAAAAGCCGGCACAACGCCGGCAGTCTTGTCTCGACGATTGGCTCGATTAAGACAAAATGGTCAAATTATTGCAAAGGAGGCTATAATCAACTGGCAAATATTAGGTTATAAAGTTGAAGTATCCTTACGCATAACATTAGATAAAACTCATCACTTTGCTTTCGATGATTTTATGACTGAGGCTCGCAAGATTGAAGAGGTAATTGAAATTCAAACGTTTCTTGGCAAGGTGGATGTCAGGTTACTTTTAATTGCAAGAGATATGGATGATTACCAAAAAGTTTATAGAGAAAGAATTCTTCGTTTACCTCATCTATTGGAAATTGAGCCGTTGATGCACATCGCTCGCGTTCATAATAAAGAGGTTTTACCGATTTGACGGAACTTGATGAAATAGATTTGCAGCTCCTCAAGGAACTTCAAAGAGATTGTAGTAGGTCAGCAGGCTCTTTTGTGGATCAAGTCGGTTTATCACAACCAGCAATCTGGCGCCGTATCAAACGTTTCTACAATGAGGGGATTATTTCTGGTAGCCGTTTAGTTTTGGATAGCGAAAAAGTAGGTTTTAGTGTCACTGTCTTTTTGGGCATAAAATTAGCCAGAAAAGGCCAAATTCGGTTAGAAGATTTCGAACGAGCAGTTACAGCCATACCGGAGGTGCAAACTGTTGAACATGTTTTAGGAGTTTATGATTACAGAATAAGAATTATAGCGCGAGATATTACAGATTTTGAGCGAATTTTAAGACGTAGGATTATGACACTTCCTGGCGCTGGTGAAATTGAAGCAAATGTTCTGCTGAGTGAAGAGAAACGGCAGGGTCCGGTGTGATTAATTTTTGCGTTGAAAAGTAAAATTTAAGAAATTTTATTCTCAACTGATTGATTTTGAATACAGTTGTTTTATTATAAATATTAGAGATTTTACAGGGGACAAAAATGGGTGCGTTACTTGATAATATTGATCCAAATGGTTTGGAAGAATTTTCCGTAGTTTTCACGGACAGATCGCTTAATCATATGTCATCCTCATTTCAGCAAGTTATGAATGATATTTCAGGTATGCTTAAGGAAGTTTATAGCTCTGATGCTGTTGTCATTGTTCCTGGCGGTGGTACTTTTGGAATGGAAGCAGTAGCACGCCAATTTGGTCACGATGCAAAAGTTTTAGTCGCCAGAAACGGGTGGTTTTCATATCGCTGGAGCCAGATCTTCGAAAGCAATGGCCTTGCTCAGTCGGTGGAGGTTATGAAAGCGAGGAGAGAGAAAAATTCTGAGCAGGCACCCTTTCATCCAGTTCCAATAGATGAATTGGTTTCAAAGATAAGGTCTTATTCCCCTGACATCGTCTTCGCCCCGCATGTAGAGACGTCAGCTGGAATAATTTTACCCGATAGTTATATTAAGAAAATGGCAGAAGCAGCCCATGAAGTTGGAGCGATAATGGTTCTCGACTGTATTGCATCAGGTTGCGCTTGGATAGATATGAACGAGCTAGGCGTGGATGTTCTAATTTCTGCCCCACAAAAAGGTTGGTCTGCATCACCTTCCGCAGGTTTAGTTATGCTATCAGACTTAGCGATTGAACGCATGGAAACATCTACCTCAGACAGCTTTGCGATCGATTTGAAGAAGTGACACTCGATAATGCAAGCCTATGAGAGTGGTGGTCATGCTTACCACACTACGATGCCGACGGATGCGTTGAGAGCTTTTAGAGACACTATGCTAGAAACAAAAGAGTATGGTTTCGATAGATTATACGATGCACAGTGGGATTTAGGAAACAAAGTAAGAGGTGTGCTTAAAGATAAAGGTGTAAATTCCGTAGCGCCTGAGGGTTTTGGTGCTCCCGGTGTAGTTGTAAGCTATACACAAGATCCTTCTATACAAAATGGGTCGAAATTTACAAATTTGGGTATGCAAATCGCCGCGGGCGTTCCATTAGCCTGCGATGAACCACAAAATTTTATGACCTTTAGATTAGGTTTGTTTGGACTCGATAAACTTTATGATGTCAGTGGGACTGTTGATCGTTTGCGTCGTGTGATAGATCAAGTTCTATAGATTTTGTTATCAATTTGGTTCATTGATGCCGAGCCCTAATTGCATAAGTCTTTGACGTATTTTCGGAGATGAGTGTAAGAAATTTATCCCTAGCGCCCGAGATTTTTGAGCGACGTATATCGAGCTTTTGGATACTTCATTTAATGCGTTTATTCCCAAAACTCGTGTTTTGATATCGAAATTTCGTGACTGTTCATATTTCGACAAAATTTCATTGACGTTAGTAAGTCTAGAAGGACCTTTGGCCAAATCATGTAATGATTTTATATCGGCTAGGCTCATATTTAATCCTTGAGCACCGATAGGTGGTAAAACATGGGCTGCCTCCGCTACTAAGGCTGTTCTTTTAGCTGTTAGTTGCTTTGCTAGTTGCGAAATGATTGGCCAATCAGAGATCGCACTTATTACTCTGAGTTTTCCCAAGTGCATACACGAGCGATTATTTACCTCGCCCTCAAATTCCTTAGGTTTAAGTGTCAAAAGTCGGTTAGCATTTTTATTGCTTTCCATCCATACTACGGAAGAGCAAGGTTTTCCTTCAAAGTCTGCCAGCGGTACAAAAGTAAATGGGCCTCCCGATCGATGTATTTCTATTGAAGCATTTTTATGGGGTTTCTCATGAGTGACAATGAAAGTTAAGGCTTTTTGGGAAAACTCTCTTTTTGAAATTGTAATTTGTGATTTGTCCCGAACCAGAGAGTCTCTTCCATCTGCACCAATAATTAATTTGGATTTTATTTGACTTCCGTCGTTAAGATATACAAATGCTGCGTCGTCACGTCGTATAATTGATGACGTAGTTAAGCCAAATTTTAACTCAAGATTGCTATATTCCATGGCATTTTCAAGCAGAGTTCGTCGCAGCAGCCAATTGGGTATATTCCAACCAAAAGGTAGGTCAGAAATCTCTGAAGCTAAAAAGTCTTTTGCTGTTGTTTCTACTGGAGGCCAATTGTCACCTGCTGAATCAATAATACGCATAATTTCCATTGGTTCAGCGAAAGGCTCTAGTTTTTCCCATAAACCTAATGAGGCCATGAAAGTTTTTGCGGGCTGCAAGAATGCAGTTGTTCGGAGATCTGCACCATCGTCGTTTGATCGTGTTACTGGCTTTTTGGGGTCGACACAAAAAACAGAGTAGCCAAGAGATGCAAAGGATAAGGAGGTTAGCAAACCGGCGGGTCCAGCGCCAGATATGAAGATATCTATATTTCTATTTCTCAATCATCAACCTCATAGAACGTTTGAAGAGTATTTTGCTCGATTTATTGTACTTTATTTTTTGAATGAGAGAATCTACCAAATATTTTTTAAATTCTCACTCTTGAGTGCATTTTGTCGATGTAATAGTCAAAGATATTTTTAGGTAAAATATGATAATTTGTCACTACCCCTTCTTAACATGACATTTAATACTTTATAATAGAATTTAAGGGTTTAGCTATGGTGCTTTATGAGTAAAAAAACTTGTAAATTTGCTTTAACGTTGGGCATGCTCCTGTATTTTGACGATTACATTAGAGATTAGCCAAGGCAAAGTTTTGCAGCCTTGTTATATTCTTTATGGTCGTTCCACACTACTTCATATTTTCGATAAACTAGACGCATAATGATCGAATTGTTACAATTTATTTGAATAATAAACAGACTGCGATTTAAGAAACGGTTTGTGCTTTAATGATCACGGTTATCTATTTTCTAGTTGCTATTTTAGATGATTGTACTTAGCTTTTAAAGTCTACTTAAGTGTATAGATAAATATCAAGTTGCTATTTTAGATGTACAAACACACAAATAAAGATGCTTACGCTTTAATTCTAGAGTCGATTGATACCGGAGTATTCAAACCCGGCGATCGTTTGGTTGAAATTGATTTAGCTGATAAATTTGGGGTATCTAGGACGCCCATTAGAGAGGCACTACAAAAATTAGAAACGCAATCTCTTTTGGAAAGAGATGGGCGCAGTTTAATTGTTTCATCGCTAGATCATAACCAAATGGCAGAGTTATATGTTGTTCGTGCTGAATTAGAAGGTTTGGCTGCGAAATTAGCAGCTAAACACGCCACGGATGAGGAGAAAAGGGTTCTTCAAGATATGGTTGATAACGATCGAACGTTAATGGGAGATCCAACCGCACTTGCAAGAGCAAACCGTAGATTTCATAAGCAAATTCATCTGGCTTCTCATAATCGTTACCTGGTACAGCAATTAGATTTGGTTCACAGGTCTATGGCATTAATGGCAACTACGTCTTTGGCCGTTGATGGCCGTGGGGAGATTGCTATGGCTGAACACCAAGCCATTGTTGACGCAATAATTGCCGGCAAAGCTCAAGATGCATATAATTGTTTAAGGGATCATATATCTGTGGCCTACGTCACTAGATTGAAGCAAGAGCTCCGAGATGAGTAAAACGAGCTAGAAATTAAAAATTATTACACAGCCAGTGTTTTTTTCTCATCAATATCTGCAGAAAATCTTTCAAATAGGTAGAAACTATCCATAGGGCCTGGGCTTGCCTCTGGGTGGTGCTGAACTGAGTAAACTGGTCTGCCAACTAGTTTAATCCCACAATTTGATCCGTCAAAAAGAGAAACATGAGTTTCCTTTACGTTATTTGGTAAAGATTGTGAATCTACGGCAAAACCATGGTTCATTGCTGTTATTTCAACCTTACCACTTGTAAGATCTTTAACGGGATGGTTAGCACCATGATGACCGTGGTTCATCTTAATTGTTTTGGCGCCCAAAGCCAACGCGAGCATTTGATGTCCAAGGCAAATACCAAATATTGGTAACTCCGGAAGCTTTAATAATTCTTTAATCATATTGATAGCATACTTACCGGTCGCTTCTGGATCCCCAGGGCCGTTAGATAAAAATACACCATCAGGATCGTGAGCTAGAACTTCTTCAGCGGTTGCAGTGGCTGGTAAAACAACTACTTCACATTTAATTGCTGTTAAACACCGAAGTATATTTTCTTTAACTCCAAAGTCTATGGCGACAACCCGTGCTTTGCTTTTTTTAATGTTACTGTACCCGCGAGACCATCTCCAGCGGTCTTGGCTCCAATTATATGTTTTGCCTGAGGTAACTTTCTTAGCAAGATCGAGGCCAGAAAGCCCCGCAAAGTTTCGAGCATCATTTATAAGGCTATCAGTATCAAAATCACTATCTTTATTATGCTCTATCGCGACATGGGGAGCTCCCTGCTTTCTTATTATCCTTGTTAGTCTTCTTGTATCAATTCCACCAATAGCAATGAGATCATTGTTTTCTAACCATTCAATTAAGTTTTGTTGTGATCTCCAATTTGAAGCTAAAGTTGGGCGCCATTTTACTACCATCCCGGAAGCGAATGGCATGTTGGCCTCATTATCTTCTAGATTGACCCCCACGTTTCCGATGTGTGGAAAAGTAAAAGTTACAATTTGGCCGGCATAAGAAGGGTCGGTCAAAATTTCCTGATATCCAGTCATAGATGTATTAAAACATAACTCGGCGGTTTTACGTCCAGTTGATCCAAAGCCTTCACCATAAAAAACTGTTCCATCAGACAGGGCGAGGCAAGCAGTAGGTTTGGTCCCATAGGAATCTTTCATCCTTAAATTCTCCAACATATCACCGGCGGGAGCGTATTATCAGACACTGTAATGGTCAAGCTTGAGTTTAGTTTCATGTTAATTTATTGATGTGGATGTTGATGAAATTATGTAATGAAAAAAGAAAACTTTTTTACCTTTTCTGGAGGGTACTATGTCGCTTCGAAATGAAATAAATTCCGCACTGAAAGAAGCTATGAAGGAAAAGGCTCAACTACGATTGTCTACATTGCGGTTGATAACTGCCGCGATCAAAGATCGAGATATATCGGCTAGAGCGGAAGGTGTTGAAGAAGGGGTTGACGACGCAGAGATTCTTGGGATTCTTGGGAAAATGACCCGTCAACGCCAAGAAAGCGCTAAAACCTATGAGGAAGCTGGCAGGTTGGATTTATCCGAACGAGAGTTATCAGAAATAGAAGTAATTGAGTATTTTTTACCTAGGCAACTTAATAGTGACGAGATTGAGATAGAGGTAACCAAAGTAATAGATGAGCAGGGTGCTTCCTCTATAAGGGATATGGGTCGCGTAATGGCGTGCCTAAAAGAACGATTTACAGGGCAAATGGACTTTGGGAGTGTTGGGCCAATAGTCAAACGGAAACTATCGAATTAATTATACTTAAATTTCTTAATCACCTTTATTAATTCCAAATAAAGGTCTTTTCTTTCTGGTTCTGATAAAAAAGATCCTATTTCAACGACACGACCACCGCCGGACAAGGTGATATAATTCGGTACGGGCCCACCAGTCTCATGGAGTGAAACTTTAGTCCAATATCTGTTGCATTCCCAACTTTGGTGCTCACCGGTCGGGTTTTGTCTAAGGAGCCGGCAAAGTTCTGATGTGATCGTTAACTTTTCCAATATTCTGCGGTCTTTATAATTTTTTCTTAATGCATACCAAACAGAAGCTAGCATAACGAATAGGAAGGTGAATATGACCCAGAAATATTTGGTGCCAAGTAGGCCATATAACGGGAAATTCAGCATTATAAATGTAATTATTATGAATATAGCAAATCCTTTATTAGGAAGCGAGCTATGGGGCCAAAGTTCCAAACAATACTCGGGCTCTTCTTTGCAACTCCAAACGTATGGCATTTTATAATTACAAAAGTAGCATCTTTATCTGCGGTGACCCTTAAGAGGCCCTTTGTCTCAATTTCCTAAAAGAGACAAAGGTGCAGCCTAGTGAACTTCCGACTTATCCCAATCTTTTTGCTCAGGCAAAATTTCAAAAGTATGCTCCGGTGGTGGGGACGGTAAAGTCCATTCTAACGTATCGGCGTACTCATTCCATGGGTTTGGAGCATTTTGTCGAGCGCCGAAAAACAATGAATAAAATATTATACCGAAAAAGAATAGAAATGAAGCGAAAGCAAGAAACGCACCGTATGAAGATATTACGTTCCAGTAAGCAAAAGCTTCAGGATAGTCGATGTATCTTCTCGGCATACCTTGGCGCCCTAAGAAATGCTGAGGGAAGAATGTCAAATTAGACCCAATAAACATCATCCAAAAGTGCAATTTACCCGCCCATTCGGGGTAAGCACGCCCTGTCATTTTTGAAAAGTAAAAGTAGATACCTGCAAATATTGCAAAGACAGCACCGAGTGACATTACGTAGTGAAAATGTGCCACAACGTAATAGGTATCATGATATGCGCGGTCGACACCGGCCTGGGCTAATACAATTCCAGTTACACCACCCACGGTGAAGAGAAATAAAAACCCAAAGGCCCATAGCATAGGCGTTTTAAATTCTATAGAGCCACCCCACATCGTAGCAATCCAAGAAAAAACCTTAACACCTGTAGGAACGGCTATAACCATTGTAGCTAGCATAAAGTAGGACTGCTGCGTCAAGGACATTCCCACCGTGTACATATGGTGTGCCCATACAACGAAACCCAATGCCCCGATTGCTATTATGGCCCATACCATCGGAAGGTAGCCAAAAACTGGCTTTCTCGCAAATGTAGCTATGACGTGACTAATGATTCCAAAACCCGGAAGAATTATGATGTAAACTTCAGGATGTCCAAAGAACCATAAAATATGCTGGTAAAGTATTGGATCACCTCCGCCTGCAGGATCGAAGAATGTGGTTCCAAAATTTCTGTCAGTTAGAAGCATTGTAATCGCTCCAGCGAGGACGGGTAGCGCAAGCAGGATGAGCCATGCAGTTACAAAAATTGACCATGAAAATAGAGGAACTTTAAACAAAGTCATTCCTGGTGCGCGCATATTTAGGAATGTGGTTATCATGTTTATAGCGCCAAGGATCGAAGACGCTCCAGATACGTGGACAGCGAATATGGCCAGATCCATAGACATACCACTCTCGTTTACTGATAACGGCGGATATAATACCCATCCTACACCAGAACCCAATTGTCCGTTACCCCCTGGAGATAAAACTGAACAAATTGCCAGTGATGTACCGGTAACATACAGCCAAAATGACAAGTTGTTCATTCGTGGGAACGCCATATCAGGAGAACCGATTTGTAACGGCATAAAATAGTTTCCAAAACCACCAAATAAGGCTGGGATAACTACAAAAAACATCATAAGAATGCCGTGTCCGGTAATCAATACGTTCCACAAATGACCATTCGGTGTACAGTCACCTACTGCAGCTGCAGTTAATCGCGCGCCCTCTAAACACATATATTGAACGCCAGGATTCATAAGTTCCAGCCGCATATAAACAGTGAAAGCAACAGCTATAAAACCCACAAAAGCGGAAACTACTAGATACAGTATACCGATGTCTTTGTGGTTCGTTGACATAAACCAGCGAGTAAAAAACCCTCTATCGTCGTTATGTTCGGCTCCTTGAATGGCTGCGTCTGCCATGGTATTCTCCTCAAATTCAGCAGAAAACTTTTCTGCTTTGTCCCTTTTGAATCAGTTACTTCTGTTTAATCAAATTATGAGTAATTCACAATGTTCGTAATTGCCGCATGCGAGATTATTTACAAAGTTTAAAAAAGTTATTTTTTAGTGCTCGGTCAAAGTCATCCATAGTTACTGAGACGCCCAACTCATTAATACTTGTAACACCGAAGTCTGCTTCTCCGCACGGAATGATCCCCGAAAAATGTTCCAAATCTGGGTCTATATTGATTGAGATGCCATGAAATGATACCCATTTTCTTAGCTTAAGGCCAATAGCAGCAATTTTATCTTCTAAAAATGCTCCATCTTTCCTCTTTTTTTTATCTTTTCGGCGAACCCAGACACCGACTCGATCAGATCTTATTTCTCCCTCAATATCAAATTCTTTAAGTGTTGCAATGATCCATTTCTCCAAAAACTCCACAAAAGCTCTAACATCCCGTCCCCGTTTATTTAAATCCAGCATTATGTAGGCAACCCTTTGGCCTGGCCCGTGATAAGTAAACTGACCACCGCGCCTTGTACGATAAACAGGAAAGCTGTCTTTATCCAAAAGGTCGTTTTCATTGGCTGAAGCACCAGCGGTATAAAGGGGAGGGTGTTCAAGTAGCCAAACTAACTCTTTGTTTTTGTTAGCTGCAATCTCAGAAGCACGCGTCTCCATAAAACTTACCGCGATGTTGTAATCAACCAATCCCTCAGTTTTTAACCACTCCACCATGTTTTGTGTACCTGCAATTCTTAGGCTTTAAATAAGTACTTATAAAGCTATCAAAATTTAAACTTTTCTAATTAATTATATTTTTCAATTGTTTTAAAAATAGAACTCTTAAGCATCTTAAATAATAGTTTACACCTTCACAATTCGAATAATTTTAGATAAACGCATCGGTGTGCGGTCGTGGCGGAATTGGTAGACGCGCAGCGTTGAGGTCGCTGTTCTGTAAAAAGAGTGGAAGTTCGAGTCTTCTCGACCGCACCATTAAGCAAAAGTAACTCACTGAAATTCCTTCAAGAAAACCATTTGGAGGAAAAATCGTGTTACAACTGTTGGAGAACAGATGCTGGAAGGGTGAAGATCCTTGGATCGTAACCAGGAAAGTATCGGCAAGGGAGAGCGAGAAGAGTAACGGTTCAAGCCGACATCTGATGCAGCAAACGGGTCAAGCTGGCACTGCAAGGCGCTCCTAGGCAGGATATGCGGCTAGACCGCATTGAAGGTCTTCAGCGGGTTGGATTAGAGACATGGGCGTCTTTTGGATTTTTCCTTGAGGCGCTCATGCATTATGGATTTCCACTTATCTAGTTTAGCTAAAGCTTCTTATGGGTTGCTAGTACTGCCGCTGACTCCAAACTCGTTTAATGAATGTCTTCAGCTATTTTTTTCCTGTATGCTATATTTCAGTAGTCAAACAATTCAAAATTAGCTGGAGGAGCATCTATCGTAGCGTAATAATTGACACGCACTAGCAATTGCAGATTGGCTACAGCCATTATGAGAGGAGAAAAAAATGTCATATTACACAATTTCGCATTGGGAGGCTGATGAGTGGACAGATGAAATGGAAGCCATCGCTAAAGATAAATTCGGACCCATGATTATGGCTGTAGGCGCAAATTCAGTCGATTTCATTCGGACTGGGGACAAAACTATGTGTGTTGTAACGAAGTACAAAGATGAAGCTACTGGAACAGCTGCTCTATCAAAAATTGCTGAAATTCGAGGTCAAGCTGCATCAACGCTTCCTGTCAGGATGGTTTCTGACGTTAAAGGTTCCGCATTCGTCAGTATGTAATTAATAAAAGGGGCTTAGCATTCAGCCCCAACTTATCCTCTGGGGCTTCAGCAGTTTTAGTTGAATAAATTATTTTTGATAAATGACAGTTCTCTTTGGGCAACGATAAACGATTTGGACATTTTAGTTATCAATTTAACAGCTAACGATACGCATAAACAGTTTGTGCATCAGCAGGATAAGTTTGTATCATAGCTTGCAGGGTTAGTTAGAATAATAAACAAGATCCTTTTACATAGCAGCAGTCGCTATTTTGGACTTTACAAATCATTGATGGGATATCAAATTTAATTACAACAGAGGAGAAGTATAATGTGCGCAATTACAGGTTTTACTATATTAGGTCTGTTGGGCTGGGGTGTATACACTACTGGTAAAGCAGTTTGGCAAAACCGTTCAACGATAGCTCGTTATGCGTACAGCTTTTACAACCTGCCTGAAACTACTTACCAAGCAGTTAAGGTTAAAGTAGACCGTACCTGATATAAGGTTTCATGAGACTACCCGTATCGAAGATGACCACTAGCACTTCCTTGATTGGACGAGAACAACGGATAGTGTGGTTAGACGTCTCTTCCTTGTTCAGTATTACTTATTAATTTTTTACACTGGCTAACGGTCATTTTCATTTTAACGGTTATGCCAAATTATGGAACGACTGAGCTCAGCGTGTCTCTATTTATTTATCACCGATAGCTGAGGGTTAACTCCTAAGCAATTATGGTTGGTTCGACAACAGGTACGCCTCTGCACACCATTTAACTTTCATAAAGATAATTTCTTGTTAGAGGAACAGCCTCTTGTTCTTTGGTTATTTGTACTTGAAAAACTACATGTTGATAGTGCCGAAATGAAATTTCACAGGCGGTTAAATAGTAACGCCACATGCGGCAAAATCTATCGTCATATATTTCTCTTATTTGTTCTTCATTTTCCGCGAACCTTGAATGCCAGTGGCGTAGTGTTTTGGCATAGTGTAGGCGCCAAACTTCAATATCCGTAATGCAAAGATAATTTTGCTCGACACTTGCAACCATTTCTGACAAGGCAGGAGTATATCCTCCAGGAAAGATATACTTTTCTAACCAAGGACTATTATTCCCAGGAGGACACATCCGACCAATTGTGTGGATCAACGCGATCCCATTTTCCTTAAGTTTATTTCGAATTGCCTCAAAATAGTCAATGTAGTTTCGAGTACCAACATGCTCGAACATGCCCACAGAGACAATCCTGTCAAAAGTGCCACAGTCAGTTCGATAATCCAAAATTTTAAAATTTACCTTATCTTGTAAACCCTCTCTGATGGCTCTTGCCTCAGCAATTAATCTTTGCTCTTCACTGAGGGTAATTCCAAGTACATTGACGTCATAGTGTTTAGCCAATGATAATGATAATCCCCCCCAACCACAACCAATATCAAGAACAGTCATACCTGGTTTTAGCAATAATTTTTTTGCAATGTGCTGTTTTTTATTTATCTGTGCTTGCTCGAGAGAGTCATCTTCCTTTTGAAAGAACGCACAAGAATATTGTTGATCTACGTCTAAAAACAATTTGTAAAGTTCAGGAGACAAATCGTAATGATGCTCCACATTCCTTTTAGAACGACTGGGCAAATTACTTTTTTGAAACCAGAACATTAATTTGCTTTTGAAAGCCAAAAATTTTGACATAAGGCTATCTGGTTGGTTAGAGATATTTTTCGCAAGTAGACTCAAAAGGCCGTACAAATTATCGTCTTCTATGACAATAGATTTGTCCATGTAAGCCTCTCCCAGCGCCGGATCCGGATTTAAAACTAAATTTCGCAAAGTTTTAAAATCATTGATAGTAACCTTAACCTTACTATCACTAGCTTGGCCAAAAGTACGAACTTCTCCTCTTGGAAACTCAATCTCAAGGTGCCCAATTCTGATTAGCGGTTCAAGTAAATAACTTAAAATTTTAACCCACACGATAAAACCTTAAACGTAAACAGTAATGTAACAATAATACAACTCGATTATAGCATTTGACATCTCTAACAAGTATAAGAAATGTACTAATTATGAAAATGTAAATTTGTTATCTAATACAAACCTTTTAAATTTGTAGATGCTTGGATAGTTATGGCTCTAATTTCTGAGCTATTAAGTGGTGCGGGTGGAGGGACTTGAACCCCCACGCCTCGCGGCGCCAGAACCTAAATCTGGTGCGTCTACCAATTTCGCCACACCCGCTTTTGTTAAAAATCAACCCTGATTTGTTTAACAAAAGAAAAACCAAGTTGCGAGACCCAAAATGATCTTTTTATAAGTTTGAACATTATTGGTTTGTTAAAGGTAATCTACTAACTTTTTATATTTGACTATTTTTTAATCATTTTGATTACTTTTTAATCTTTTTTATTGTGGTTTGTTTAAAAGTTCCTATGTTCCTCAAATGAATCTGGGCATTTGATCATAAATAAATGTACGTCTCATTGATAACCGTTCCGGAAGAATTTGATGAAAAAAATAGAAGCAATAATCAAACCGTTTAAGTTGGACGAAGTTAAAGAGGCTCTTCAAGACGCAGGTATTCAAGGATTATCTGTTATCGAAGTCAAAGGCTTTGGAAGACAGAAGGGCCACACAGAACTCTATCGGGGAGCGGAATATATTGTAGATTTCTTGCCTAAAGTAAAAATAGAAGTTGTTTTAGATGATGATCAAGTTGATGAAGCAATAGAAGCGATCATTGATGCTGCTAAAACCAATAAGATAGGCGACGGTAAAATATTTGTCAGCTCAATTGAACAGGCAATCCGGATACGAACCCGTGAAAGCGGATCTGAAGCTTTATAACAAAATAATAAGAGAGGAAAAATCATGAGCGCAGATACAATGCTCAAAACAATATCAGATGAAAGCGTAGAATATGTTGACATCAGATTTACTGATCCCAGAGGGAAACTGCAGCACGTTACGGTGATGGCAGATCAGGTAGACTCAGACTTTATTGACGAAGGGTTTATGTTTGATGGATCGTCTATTGCAGGATGGAAATCAATCGAAGCATCTGACATGAAGCTAATGATCGATACTGATAGTGCTTACGTTGACCCATTTTATGCAGAAAAAACTCTGTGCGTTCATTGTTCGGTCGTGGAGCCTGATACGGGTGAAGCATATGAACGTGACCCTCGCGGCACTGCTGAAAAAGCAGAAGCATATTTAAAATCTTCGGGTGTAGGCGATGTGGCGTACATGGGACCAGAAGCAGAATTTTTTCTTTTTGATAATGTAAAATTTTCAAATGAAATGAATAAGGTATCTTTCGAAGTTGATGCTCTCGACGCTGCCTGGAACACGGATACTGACTATGAAATGGGAAATACTGGTCACCGTCCTGGGGTTAAGGGTGGCTATTTCCCTGTAAATCCAATCGACGACGGACAAGACATAAGGTCAGAAATGCTTTCAACAATGAAGCGTTTGGGAATGAAAGTTGATAAGCATCATCATGAAGTAGCATCATGCCAGCACGAGCTTGGTTTAATTTTTAATAGCCTTACAAAGCAAGGTGATGAACTTCAGAAATATAAATATGTCATCCATAATGTCGCTCAAGCTTACGGGAAGTCTGCTACGTTCATGCCTAAACCAGTTGCTGGTGACAATGGCACTGGAATGCATGTCAATATGTCTATTTGGAAAGGTGGTAAGCCACTCTTTGCAGGAGATAAGTATGCAGACCTATCCCAGGAAGCTCTTTACTACATCGGTGGTATTTTAAAACATGCAAAATCACTAAATGCATTTACCAATCCATCAACTAATTCTTATAAGCGCTTAATCCCAGGTTTTGAAGCTCCTGTTCTTCGCGCCTACTCAGCCAGAAATAGATCCGGCTGCGTCCGTATACCATGGACCGAGTCTCCGAAAGCTAAAAGGGTTGAAGCTCGCTTCCCAGATCCATCATCAAATCCATATTTGTGTTTCTCTGCACTCTTAATGGCTGGCCTAGATGGAATCAAAAACAAAATTAATCCTGGCGAAGCCATGGATAAAAACCTTTATGACCTTCCGGCAGAAGAGTTAGCCGACATACCGACGGTCTGTGGTTCTTTGAGGGAAGCAATAGAAGAACTCCAGAAGGACCACGATTACCTTCTAGCCGGCAATGTTTTCACTAAAGACCAAATTGATGGATACATAGAACTGAAAATGGAAGAAATCGAGTCTTATGAACATACCCCGCACCCAGTTGAGTACGGTATGTACTATAGTTGCTAAATTAGCGGTTTTTAAATAACTTATTTCAAAAGGTGCCGGAAGGCACCTTTTTTAATACAAAAGTATGAATTCCAAATACAACTGCACCGGTTTCTGGCAATTTTAAAAAAGTTTGGCGCTCACTTCGAATATATAAAGGTATCTGATCAGTACTTAACCTGTAAGGTTGGTATAGCGTAGGGTCTGAGTATTCCAAGAGGTTAAATCTCCACATAGGTTGACCAACTCGAATACCATCGAAGATCCTGTTTACCCGTTTTTCAATTTCTGAACTGTATTCAGGAACATTTATGTGGATAGAAACCAACGGTTTCATAAATTTCTCAAGCAAGCGCCAATTAGCGGGGAAACATAGTACAGCCGCACTCAATACGTGTTGACCATTTCGTTTTTCCATCAAACAGAAATCATTTTGAACCAATAGTCCGCAAGTCATTAAAGGTTCCTCATAATCAATTTTGATGGTACGTTTATCACGAGTAATCACTTGTTTTTCTGATACTTCAAAATCATCTGACTTACGCAGAAATTGTAGTAAAATAGTGAGAAGCTCGCGTGCTACTGCCGGGCTGTTGTTATCCATCACAATGACGTCATTATTGTTTTTCAACAAATCCTCCCGCTCCGCCATTTGATCGCTGTAAGCGTCATCAAATATTAACCATTCGTGTGGTTTTAATGGCATTACACCAGGCAATTTTGTTACTTTTTGCCAATCATATGGAATAGATTTTTGAAAAATTGCTTTGCGCATTTTAGTAGGTAACACTCACTATTATTGAGAAAAAAGCTTTTTTATAAGTCACATTTATATGCTGAAAAGAAGAAATATAAAAGCGACAAGAATTTTCGCTTTCAGACATAATAAAATTTTTGAAATTCGTTAAATTTATTGTGAGATTTGGAGCAAACTAGCCATGAACGAGCATCACAGTAATAATAGAAAGATTGATCCACTTAAAAGTTTTCTTTTAGACGATAATACACCAAACGATAAAAACAGAGTAGAAATTGGCCCCACACTTCTTGCAAGAAGGGAGTGGGAAACCGCTGGTTTGGAACTTCCAGACCTTCAGGCCATGCGAAAATTTAGATGGAAAAGGCTAACTAAGCATATATTAGACCGTGAGTACGGTGGTCTGTTAATGTTTGACCCTTTGAACATCCGATATGCAACTGACAGCACAAATATGCAGCTCTGGAACACACATAACCCATTTCGAGCAGTTCTTCTATGCGCTGATGGTTACATGGTAATTTGGGATTATAAGAATTCTCCCTTTTTGTCTGAGTTTAATCCATTGGTAAAAGAGCAACGTTCCGGTGCAGATCTCTTTTACTTTGATCGGGGAGATAAAATTGGGGATGCGGCAGATGTTTTCGCTAATGAAGTGCGATTACTAATAAGTGAGCATGGAAATAGCAATAATAGGTTGGCAGTGGATAAAATTATGCTCCACGGATTACGATCACTGGAAGCATTAAACTTCAAACTTATGGATGGAGAGGAAGTGGCCGAGAAATCAAGATCTATAAAAGGTATTGATGAGATAAAAGCCATGCGATGTGCCTCTTATGCGTGTGAAAAAGCGATCTATGAAATGGAGCAAGTTACAAGATCCGAAGTATGTAATGAAAATCTAAGTGAAAATGATATATGGTCGATTTTGCACGCTGAAAATATCAAAAGAGGTGGGGAATGGATAGAAACACGGCTCCTTACATCGGGGCCACGCACCAACCCATGGTTTCAAGAATGCGGCCCTAGAATAGTTCAAAATAATGAAATTATTGCCTTCGACACAGATTTGGTAGGAGCTTATGGAATATGCGTCGATATAAGTCGAACTTGGTGGGTAGGCGATAAATCCCCACGCCCAGATATGATTTATGCAATGCGTCATGCCCACGAACATATTATGAAAAATATGGAGATGCTTAAACCCGGTGTTCATATGAGTGACTTAACTAAAAATGCCCATGAATTAGATCAAAAATATCAAGTAGGAAAATATTCCTGTCTTATGCATGGCGTAGGCCTCTGTGATGAATGGCCATTAATCTCGTATGCTGATAAGTTCGTTGAAGGCGCCTATGATTATCATATCGAGGCAGGAATGGTGCTCTGCGTAGAGGCCCTAGTAAGTCCAGAGAATGGTGACTTTTCGATAAAATTAGAAGATCAAGTTCTTGTCACTGAAAATGGATATGAAAACTTAACCAAATATCCCTTTGATCAGGCCCTTATGGGATATTGATGTTTAATTATAATATAATTTTCAAACATCGACCTCTTGCTCAAAAATATCACAGGCGTTAAGTACAAACCTGCATTTAAATATAAGGCAGTATTTATGATCCCGCGCTATTCTCGACCAGAAATGGTCAAAATATGGTCACCAGAAACAAAATTTAAAATTTGGTTCGAAATAGAAGCTCATGCATGTGATGCAATGGCGAACTTAGGATTAATTCCTCAAGAAAATGCTGCTGCTGTTTGGAAAGCGAAAGAAGTTGAGTTTGACGTTGCCCGAATAAATGAAATCGAAGCGACAACTAAACATGATGTAATAGCCTTTTTAACTCATCTTGCCGAACATATTGGTGCAGAAGAAGCAAGATTTGTACATCAAGGAATGACCAGTTCAGATGTATTGGATACATGCTTAAGTATTCAACTGGTACGAGCGTCAGATCTGCTAATAAAGGATGTAGAGCAACTATTGGCTGCACTGAAGCGAAGAGCGCTTGAGCATAAAATGACCGTGCGTATAGGCAGAAGTCATGGAATTCACGCCGAACCAACTACGATGGGGCTTACTTTTGCACGTTTTTTCGCCGAAATGGATCGAAACCTTAAAAGAATGTGCGTTGCAAAAGACGAGATTTCCACAGGTGCTCTATCTGGTGCAGTTGGAACGTTCGCAAACTTGGACCCAGCTGTTGAAAAGTACGTCTGTGAAAAACTAGGATTAACTCCTGAGCCTATAAGCACACAGATTATTCCTAGAGATCGTCATGCTGCATTTTTTGCCACCCTTGGCATAATTGCAAGTTCAATAGAAAATATTGCAACAGAGATCCGACATATGCAGAGAACAGAAGTTCTTGAGGCTGAAGAGTTTTTTTCAGAAGGTCAAAAAGGTTCTTCAGCAATGCCTCATAAACGCAATCCAGTTCTGACAGAAAATTTAACTGGCCTAGCGCGCTTAATTAGAATGGCCGTAGTTCCAGCTTTAGAAAATGTGACACTATGGCATGAACGCGACATATCACATAGCTCTGTCGAGAGAAATATTGCTCCCGATACTACAGTAAATCTAGATTTTGCCTTGAACCGGCTAGCCAATGTGATTGACAACCTAGTTATCTACCCTGACAACATGCTTAAAAACATGAACAAGTTTAAAGGGTTAGTGATGTCTCAGAGGGTGTTGCTAGCATTAACACAAGCGGGAGCCAGTCGCGAGGAAGCATATAAATTAGTTCAACGTAATGCAATGAAAGTATGGGAAGATAACAAAGATTTCCAAGATGAATTACTATCCGACAAGGATGTGAGGCATTTCTTAAGTGAAGAAGATATACGAGAGAAATTTGATCTAGCTTATCATACTAAAAGCGTAGATACGATTTTTAAGAGAGTTTTCGGAAAATAAACGAAAAAAGAAAGTAAGCTTTTCCAAAACCTCTTACCTGAGTTTAAAATTAAAGCACAGTTTGATAAAAAATTAAGTAAAGTGTATTTTTGTATACAATTGTGCACAATTAGAAAAAATTACTCTTGAACACCTCGAAAACATACGTCAAAAGCTTCTCAAACAGGGTGAAATCTTATCAATCAGGAGATTCGAGTGTCTATTAAAGTTGGCATTGATTCAAAAAAAGTGAGAAAAGAACTTTCAGTAAATGGCAAAAAAATTGCCTTTTATTCCATCAATGCAGCGAGCGATGCTGGACTAGGAGATTTCTCCAAACTGCCTGCTGCCTTAAATGTTGTTTTAGAAAATTTATTACGTTTTGAAGACGGTAAGACGGTCAGCTTACAAGATATAAAAGCTTTTTCAGACTGGGCAGAAAATGGTGGCCAAACCTCTCGAGAAATAGCATATCGACCTGCTCGCGTGCTAATGCAAGATTTTACTGGAGTTCCAGCAGTGGTTGATTTAGCCGCTATGAGAGATGGCATCATGAAACTTGGAGGCGATCCCCAAAAGATTAATCCCCTAAACCCAGTTGATCTTGTGATTGATCATTCAGTGATGATCGATGAATTTGGCAATCAACGGGCGTTTAGGACATATGTAGACCGTGAATACGAAAGAAATATGGAACGTTACTCTTTCTTAAAATGGGGACAGTCAGCATTTAACAACTTCCGTGTTGTTCCACCCGGTACAGGGATATGCCATCAAGTAAATCTAGAGTACCTTGCCCAAACTGTATGGACTGATATTGACCAAAATGGTCTTGAAGTTGCTTATCCGGATACTTTAGTAGGAACAGACAGCCACACAACAATGGTCAATGGGATGGCTGTATTGGGCTGGGGAGTCGGTGGAATTGAAGCTGAAGCAGCCATGCTTGGCCAGCCTATATCTATGCTTATACCTGAAGTCGTAGGGTTCAAGTTGTCAGGTGAACTTACCGAAGGAACTACTGGGACCGATCTTGTTCTTAAGATAGTAGAAATGCTTAGAGAGAAGGGTGTTGTTGGTAAATTTGTAGAATTTTATGGAGATGGATTAGACAACCTCCCCTTAGCGGATAGAGCAACAATAGCAAACATGGCGCCAGAATATGGAGCAACTTGTGGGTTTTTCCCAATCGATAAAGAAACTTTGCGATACCTTCGAAACACTGGCCGAGACGAAGAGCGGATTTTATTGGTCGAAGCTTACGCAAAAGCAAATAATTTATGGCGAACTGAAGATTATAATCCTATTTACTCTGATACACTTGAACTTAACATGAGCTCCATAGTTCCAGCTATTTCTGGCCCCAAAAGACCTCAAGATTATGTGAGGCTAGATAGTGCGAAGGAAGCATTCTTGGAAGAAATGGAGAAAACCTTCAAAAGACCAATGGATAAAGAAATTAATGTTGAGGGTGAAGATTTTAAGATGTCTTCGGGAAAAGTAGTTATTGCTTCCATCACATCTTGCACAAATACATCGAACCCATATGTGATGATCGCAGCTGGCCTTGTAGCACGTAAGGCCGTCGAGTTAGGACTACAGCGCAAACCATGGGTAAAGACATCACTGGCTCCTGGATCACAAGTAGTATCAGCCTATCTAGAAGCTGCAGACCTACAAAAAGATTTGAATCAGATCGGGTTTAATCTCGTTGGATACGGCTGCACGACCTGCATTGGAAATTCTGGCCCATTACAACCTGAAATTTCAAAAGCTATTTCCGATGGCGATCTTGTGGCAACCTCCGTTTTATCTGGAAACCGAAATTTTGAAGGCAGAATATCTCCAGATGTAAGAGCAAATTATTTAGCATCTCCTCCATTGGTAGTAGCCTATGCCCTAGCAGGCACCGTTGACATAAATCTCACGACCGAACCAATAACAACAACGCCCGAAGGAAAAGCAGTCTATCTAAAAGACATATGGCCTTCATCACTTGAAGTAGCAGAACTCGTGGAGAAAACGGTCACAAGAGACGCTTTTCAGTCAAAATATGCAGCAGTTTTTGATGGTGATGAAAAATGGCAAGAGGTTGAAGTTACAGAGAGTGAAACATATGATTGGCCGTCGACTTCAACGTATGTTCAAAATCCACCCTACTTTGCCGAAATCGCGGAAAGCCCGGGCTCCATATCAAATATCAATAATGCTAAAATATTAGCTCTGTTGGGCGATATGATTACAACCGATCACATTTCCCCAGCTGGTTCTTTTCAGGATACAACCCCTGCTGGTAAATATCTGACAGACAGGCAAGTTCCTTCACGTGAATTTAATTCATATGGCTCAAGGCGGGGTAATCACGAAGTAATGATGCGTGGAACATTCGCCAACATTAGGATTAAAAATGAAATGCTCTCGAATGTTGAAGGTGGCTATACAAAAAATCCAAATGGTGAAACAACATCAATTTTTGATGCTGCGATGGCCCATAAAGAAAATGGCACTCCTTTAGTGATCATTGGCGGAGAGCAATATGGCGCGGGTTCTTCTCGGGATTGGGCAGCTAAAGGAACTGCATTACTCGGGATCAAAGCTGTTATAGCAGAAAGTTTTGAAAGAATTCATCGTTCAAACCTCGTGGGTATGGGAGTTATACCCCTTGAATTCACAAATGGTAACAACCGAAATTCACTTGCTCTTACTGGAGATGAAATAATTTCAATTCAGGGTCTTGAAGAAATAACGCCACTTGGCGATACTGAATGCGAAATTTTTTACCCAGATGGAAACATTAAAACGATTAAACTTAAATGTAGGATAGATACAGCAATAGAGATAGAGTATATCGAACACGGTGGCGTTTTACACTATGTATTAAGAAACCTAGCCAAAGCGTCCTAGATAACTAGCAAAAAATATAACTATTCTTTGCTTAGAGCCGAATCGTACGCTGGCAAAAAGCGACTTAAGTAGTCTTGGCCCACTAGAGGACCAGCAAATCGAAACAAGACCTCACCCTCGTTATTAATTATAAATGTTTCGGGCGGTGCCGTTACGCCCCAATCGATGGCCGTCCTACCATCGGGATCGTATGACACGGCTTGAAATGGGTTACCATACCTCTGTAAATATGAGAGTGCATTTTCCTTATCATCTTTTATATTTACTCCAAAAATAACTGTACCACTTTCAGCTATTTCAAGTAACTTTTCATGTTCAGCCCTACAAGGAGGGCACCAACTCGCCCAGAAGTTCACGAGTTTAATACCAGGAGACTTCATTAATTCAGGAGTCACCTCAGAACCCGAGTATAATTCGTTTTTGGTGATATTTGGAGCTAATTCCCCAATTAGAACGGAAGGCAAAGAATTATCGTCATCACGCTGTAAACCAACATAAAAAGCACCGACAAGAAATATAAAAAAAACAATCGGCAAAAACATCAAGATTGGGATATTTGATATCCCTTTCATGAATTATCTTCTTTTTCCAAATCAATTCGAATTCTATAATTTCGGTACAGAATATAAGCTACTAAACAGCCAATTAATAGAAATGAAATTCCGTAGGACGTTAAAACACTAAAAGCATATTTCCCCAGATCTGGCACGTTCTACTCACTATCTTTTCTTAAACGCAAAGCCTCAATGCGCCTCAGTCGAATTTCAGTTCTTGTACCTATTAATACTAAAGTTAAGAACAGAAATACAAACCCAAATATTGAAAATAATAAAGGTTGATAAAAGACGTCTGCAACGTTTTTTTCTTTGTCTAAAGAAAGCGACGCACCTTGATGCAAGCCTTGGTTCCAGAAATTTACTGCATAGCGACTTAAAATCGCGAACACGGAGCCAACTATACAGAGCATGGAGGTTAAATCGGCAGCGGTATCTGGATTATCTATCGCTGACCAGAGCGCTATGTACCCTAAATAAAATAAAAACAGAACAAGAAACGAAGTTAATCTTGGATCCCACGCCCACCAAGTACCCCACATTGGCTGACCCCATAGAGCCCCAGTTACCAGGGCGACCATTGTCATTGTTACTCCAACGGGAGCAGCTGCCTTTGCAGCCAAGGCTGATACATGGTGACGACGAACCAGCCATATTAGAGAAGCAACCAACATCATAAACCAAGCATTAATCGCCATTAATGCTGATGGAACATGCAAATAGATAATCTTTACTGTTGAACCCTGTCGATAGTCATCAGGCGTGAAAAAAAAGCCCCAAAATAATCCAATAGATAGTCCAATTATCGAAAAACCAACAAAAAATGGTAATACTTTGTCTGAAAGCTTTAAAAATTTTACTGGATTAGCATATTCCCAAAGCGACATCATATCTCCTCTTCATCGCAAGTTAATTCTTAAAACAAAAGCTGAAGCAAAAGGCAATATTGAAAAAGCTGCCAGCGTAACCGCTGTTAAAATCAATAATGCTCCATTGTTGGATACATCTTCTAGGCCTTTACTGGCCACATTTGCGCCAAAGATAAGAGTAGGAACGTACAAAGGCAAGACAAGTAAAGATAACAGTAACCCTCCTCTCCTAATACCAACGGTCAAAGACGCACCAAAGGCGCCTATCGCCGACAGGGCCGGCGTGCCAATCAATAAAGATATTACCACCCACTTTAAATCACTGACCTGTAATCCAAGCAGTAAACCAAGAATTGGCGAAATTACAACCAATGGTAGTCCGGTTGTTATCCAGTGTGAAAATGCTTTTATAGTTACCACAGCCTCCAAAGGAATAGGAGACGTCAGCAATAGTTCAAGTGTCCCATCATCATAATCGAGCGAGAAAATTCGATCTAAGGATAGGACGCAGGCTAATAAAGCACCCACCCACAAAACACCAACAGAAACTTTTGATAGTATCACCATGTCAGGACCAATACCCAGCGGCACCAAAACAACTACTATTAAAAAGAATGCCACTCCAAGACCAAATCCTCCGCCAGCTCTTACTGCTAGGAGCAAATCACGTTGTAGCAACGCTATCATAAGAATGCTCCTGCACTGGCATTCAAATTTCCACTTTTTGTGCGATAATCTTCTATATTTATGTTCGAGGAGTGTGTTTTCAGGCCAAGATCAATATGAGTTGCTACCACTGCGGCACCACCCGCTTCTAAATGATTTTTTAAAATTTTAGAGAATTCTTCCATAGACTTTTTGTCTAATGAAACCGTTGGTTCATCAAGCAACCATATAGCTTTATCGGCCAACAAAAGACGAGCTAACGACAACCTTCTTTTTTGCCCTGCAGATAACTTGCCTGCAAATCTATTCTCAAACTTTGTTAGATGAAACACCTCCAGCGCTTCTTCAAACTCTTTCTCACCAAAAATAGCACTCCAAAAACGTAAATTCTCTGATACTGTCAATGACGTTTTTATTCCATTCGAGTCGCCAGCAAAAATAAAGTTATCGTTATCTATTAATATCTCTCCCTCATCTTTTGGTTGTAATCCAGCTATAGATCTCAATAGTGTGGTTTTTCCAGTGCCGTTACCACCAGTCAACGAAATGAATTGGCCAGGCGATAGAGTAAAGTTTAAACTCTCAAAGAGACTTACTCCACCTCGGGAAACACTTAAATTATCTACTGATAGCAACATGCACAATACATAGACTAATTTTTATAACAGAAAAAGTGACAAATTTAAGCGTACAAACACACTATTTCGCCTTAAAATAATATCATAAGATGCTGATTTATCTAATTATTTAGATTTATTCGGAATTTATTTTGCTCAAAACTCAACTCAAAAGTCGGTCACTCAACAGTGGAAGCCCACTCAAAGCAGACAGCGTAATTATTAAGAAGGCAATCATCCTATACAGTTTCTCCTTCTCTGGGTTAAAAAGGACTGCGCCGATAACATTTCCTAAACCCATTGGGATTGCTAAAACTAAACCTAAAAAAACGGCATTTATATTCAGAACGCTCGCAACACCAAGAAAGAATAACGCAAAAATATCAAATCCAAAAAGAAAAAGCAGATTATTTGCTCGTATTACTTTTACTGGATGAATAGTCGCCATATAAAATAATATCACCGGCGGTCCAGGCACTCCAGCTATCCCACCAGTTACACCGGCGACACCTCCAAGCCCAATTAATGCACCATTACCAAGATTACCATGAAACCTCCATCCCATTGCGAGCACACAGACCATAAACAAAGCGAGAGTACTAACAATATATCGGAATATTTCCGTCTCCATATTAACTAAAAAGTACAGTGCGAGCGGAAGTGTAATTATCATGCCACCAATTAGCCGCAACAAATCTGGTTTGTAGGCATCCCGCAAGGCTTTCGGCACTATTAAAGCTGGACCGCATAAATCCATTATAGTTAAAACGATTATAGCCGTAACAGGATCAAAATATTTGCCAGCCACCGGCAAAAATATCATTGCTGTGCCAAACCCGGAAAAGCCCCTTACGATACCCGCAATAAGTGCTGTTAAAGCGACATATAAAAGTCCATTTAACTCAAATATCTCGACAAAAATGTTTGGTATCATGGCTGCGGCACGGAAGTACCAGCCTCTGCATTTGGTTTTGACCAATCGCGTTTTACACCAAGGAGCAATAAGATATTTGAGGCAACAAAAACGGAACTATAAGTACCCACAACCACTCCCCAAATCATAGCAAATACAAACCCCCTGATGACGTCACCACCTAGAGTAAATAATGCAGTCAATGCCAGCAGCGTAGTTAAAGAAGTCATAATCGTACGGCTCAAAGTATCATTAATTGATAAATTCATTACATCAATCAGTGGCCTCTTTTTGTATTTTCGTAAATTTTCACGCACCCTATCGAAAATAACCACTGTGTCATTCAAAGAGTAGCCAACTATGGTTAGTAAGGCTGCAATTATTGCTAAATCAAACTTAATTTGCAAAACAGAAAAAATGCCTATGGTAAGAACTATATCATGTATCAGAGCCGAAACAGCCCCAAGCGCAAATTGCCATTCAAAACGCAGCCATATATAAAATAACACCGCACCAATCGCTAATAAGATTGCCATTACAGCTTTTTTTATCAATTCGCCTGATACTTTTGGACCCACACTTTCTACTGCTTGAAATTTTATGTCATCAGATACACTAGCCTTTAAAGTGCTAAGTATTATTTCAATGATTTCAGATGTCACTGCTTCCTGACCATCCTGCGCCTCAATCCTTAAAAGAGCAACATTTTGATCAACTTCGAATGTAGGGTCAAAAACTTCCGAAATTGCAACGTCGCCAAGATTTAGGCTTGAGAGCGCCTCTCTATATTTCGCTATTTCAATTTCTACTTTGCTTTCCGAACGGATTGAAGTTCCCCCTTTGAAATCAATTCCAAAGTTCAGGCCCAGTATTATATAGGTTATAAAGGATAGAATAACCGCAAAAATTGAGACGCCGAAGAAGACGTTTGATTTTCCAAAAAAATTGATCGTAGTTTCATTCGGCACAAGTTTTAATCGCATAATCAAACCTCTACTTTTCTTGGCCGACGGCGTTCAAACCAAATCACAATTAGAAGTCTGGTCACAAATATTGCAGTGAAGACAGAGGTTATAATCCCTAAACCGAGCGTGACAGAAAAGCCTCTAACCGGACCTGATCCAATAGCAAATAAAATCACTGCTGTTATAAATGTAGTGATATTTGCATCGATAATCGCCGAAAGTGCCTTCTCATATCCTAATTCTATTGCTCTAGCTGGACCTTTATTTAATTTGATTTCCTCCCTTATACGCTCAAAAATCAAAACATTTGCATCAACCGCCATACCTATAGTCAATACAATTCCTGCAATACCGGGCAGTGTTAACGTAGCCCCTATGGCACTTAATAAACCAAAAATTAAAAATACATTTACGATAAGAGCGACATTTGCGAACAGACCAAACATACCATATGATAAAAACATAAACGCCAAAACGGCTGCAAAAGCGACAATGCACGCCATTTTTCCTGCTTTAATACTATCAGCACCTAACTCTGGCCCAATTGTTCTCTCTTCCAAGAACTCAAGACCCGCTGGCAGGGCGCCAGCTCTGAGCAGAATCGCCAAGTTTGTACTCTCTTCTACAGTAAAATTACCTGTAATTATACCCGATCCACCGGGGATGTGAGACTGAATAACAGGTGCACTTATTACTTCCTTGTCCAAAACAATTGCGAAAGGACTTCCTATGTTTTCTGATGTATAGTCACCAAACTTTCTTGCTCCTGTTGGATTGAATCGGAAATTTACTGCTGGTCTTCCATTTTGATCAAAACTTGGCTGAGCATCCACCAATTGCTCACCCGTTACTACCGCAGCACTTTCAAGCGTGTAGAATACTCCCTCTTCATCCAATGAAGGTAATACTTCATTGCCGAAAGAAGGCGTCGTGGAAGAAGAATTTTTTCCGATGACAGCCTGGAATGTGAGCTGAGCCGTCGTACCAATTAATTCTTTGAGCTCTGTAGCCGAACCAATACCCGGAACTTGGATCAAAATACGATCTAATCCTTGACGTTGTATCGTAGGTTCCCGTGTTCCAACTTCATCAACTCGCCGCCGAATAATTTCCAAAGACTGTCGCATTGTTCTTTCATCAGTAGCCAGAACTTCTGCATCAGATAAGGAAATTAGTAGAAAATCACCGTCTGAAGATATTTTTAAATCTTCAGCACCTGCCTGTGTCAAACTAACTACAGGCTTTGAAAGCGTCGCTACAGCTTCAATTGCTGTTTGCATCGCCTCAGGTTTAGAAATTTTAACACGTAGTACCCCAGGTGTACTGTCTTGTAATCTAATTGTGCCAATATCAGATCTCTTTTGCCTGAGAACATCGCGAACATCTGGCCATAAGCTCTTAATTCTTTGAGCATGAACATCAGTTGTGCGCACTTCAGCAAGTAAATGAGCGCCTCCTCTTAAATCAAGACCTAAATTAACGAGAGAGGATGGTAAGTAATCGAACCAAAGTTGCTGCTCATCTCTAAACAAATCAGGATCTTGACCATTTTCAATTGCTGAATTTGC
>LUQC01000030.1 GCA_001627925.1 Rhodobacteraceae bacterium REDSEA-S34_B6
GATCTGATACGTCTCGATGCGCGTTCTGGGGAATTAAATATTTTAGATGAGAACTTTGAAATAAGAGAATCCAGAAAAAAAGATTTAAGTGAAAATGAGCGTGGCTTAGGCAGGGAGCTTTTTAATATTTTCCGTGAAAATGCTACCGCTGCAAAATTTGGTGGCGGGATAACATAAGTTGAGATGAGATGACTTCATACCAAGAAAATCATGATTTACTGAAAATTTGCAAATTGGCGCCAGTCATACCCGTTTTGGTGGTTGATGAAACTTCAAAAGCTGTACCGCTTGCAAAAGCTTTAATAACAGGAGGTCTTAGGGTTTTAGAAGTAACCTTAAGAACGGATAATGCGCTTGCTGTGATTAAGGAAATGGTAAACAGTAATGCCGAGGGAATAATTGGCGCGGGGACGTTATTATCTGAAAAAGATGTCTATGCGGCTAAGAAAGCAGGAGCAAAATTTGGGGTAAGTCCCGGAGCAACAGAACAAATATTGAGAGCATGCGCTGAAGTTAGCTTGCCACTGTTACCAGGTGCGGCCACACCGTCAGAAGTAATGAGTTTACTATCAAAAGGTTATTCGGTACAAAAATTTTTTCCTGCAGAGTCGAATGGTGGCGTAAAAGCTCTAAAGTCAATCCTCGGCCCAATACCTGGCGTTAGCTTCTGTCCCACAGGAGGAGTGACTCCAACAAATGCAATTGACTATTTGTCATTGACTAATGTGCCTTGTGTTGGTGGAAGTTGGGTTGCTCCTGAAAATAAAATTAAAGCCGCTGATTGGCGTGCAATAACTGAACGAGCTCGCAGCACCCAAGCATTCAGAAAGCCATCAGCTGGCTAACTTCAACTACATTTGTGGGTTGAGCCTTGCAATTACTATACTACGAAGTAAGCTTAGCGAAGCATTGACTTAGGATATGCACATGAGTTCGGCTGAACTGTATATAAATCTAACAAATATTTGCTCTAACTGGAGTGCTCTGAATAGTCTTTCTAATGGCTCCGCCGGAGCGGTAGTTAAAGCTAACGCCTATGGCCTTGGAATAAAAGAAGTGGGCATCTCACTCGCAAAAGCCGGCGCCAGAGATTTTTTTGTCGCCATCGCAGAAGAAGGAGTGGAACTCCGACGCGCAATTGGTCATGGTCCAAAAATCTATGTTTTTTCAGGCCATATGGTTGGAGACACTTCTTTACTAAAGAACTTTAATTTAATACCACTCATAAATTCTGCAGAACAGCTAGCATTTCATGCAGAAAATTCAGCAGATCAGTCTATTGGCATCCAACTAGATACAGGAATGAATCGCCTTGGGATGGAAGGTGCCGAATTTGAAGCCATTAAGGACATAATTTTAAAATTAAATCCGGACCTTATAATATCGCATCTAGCGTGCGCGGACGAGCCGAGCCACCCCATGAATGAGAAACAATTGAATTATTTCAATGCTATTACCGACAACATTGATTGCAAAAAATCACTTGCGGCCACTGGTGGCATTTTATTGGGAAAGCGATATCATTTCGATATGACTAGGCCTGGTATAGGTTTGTATGGTGGAAACCCTTACTCTGGATCAAAAAACGTCGTAGGACTTAAATTGCCTGTAATTCAAATTCGATCCGTTCTTCCAGATGAAACTGTTGGTTATTCTAATACTTGGACCGCAAAAAAAATTACAAAAGTCGCTACTGTAAGCTCGGGCTATGCAGATGGTATCTTTAGGTGTTTGAGCGACAAAGCAATGCTATATCACGATCAAATACCCTGCAATATAATCGGCCGCATTTCAATGGACTTAATCGGTGTAGATGTCTCTAATTGTGGTGAGAACCCCGATCACTTATGGCTTTTGAATGACATCCAATCAATTGATGTTCTTGCTGATGATGCAAATACGATTGGTTATGAAATTTTAACGGCTCTTGGACAGCGATACAATCGTAGCTACATTTAGAGATATTCAAATGAAAGTTTTACGAAATTTAGGCCAATGTGTGAATGGTTTTTTCAATAAAATAGGCAAAGTAACAATTTATAGTAGAGAAATATTAAAAGCCTTTTACCAAATTGGATGGATGTCGTTGCCAGTACTTGGATTAACCGCTCTTTTTACAGGCGGTGCACTAGCACTACAAATCTATGCTGGTGGCTCCAGGTTTAATGCAGAGCAAGTCGTTCCGGCAATTGTTGCTATCGGTATGGCGCGTGAATTAGGCCCAGTTCTTGGAGGTTTAATAGTGGCAGCACGTGTGGCGAGCTCAATCGCGGCTGAAATAGGCACAATGAAAGTAACTGAACAATTGGATGCATTAACAACACTTTCCACCAATCCAATAAAATATTTAGTTGTGCCAAGAGTCCTTGCAGCAACACTTTCACTACCAGCACTGATAGCCATTGGTGACTCAATAGGTATACTGGGGGGATATCTGGTAGGCATAAATCGTTTGGATTTTAGCTCTAGTACTTATTTGGCAAGCACAGCGAGCATGCTTCAAATTTCAGATATTTTTAGTGGAATAATTAAAGGCGTTTTTTTTGGTTTTATTATAGCTCTATCGGGTTGTTTTAATGGCTTTTATGCGTCGAATGGCGCTGAGGGCGTAGGAAAAGCCACAAAATCTGCTGTCGTAGCCGCATGCGTTTTTATTTTAGCAACTAACTATATTTTGACAGAGGCTTTTTTTAATTCATGATCGAAATTAGAAACATTCACAAAACGTTTGGAAAGCAAAAGGTGCTCGATGGGGTCAACATTTTTGCACACAAAGGAAGTTCTACCGCGCTAATAGGTACTTCTGGAGGTGGCAAATCAGTAATTTTAAAAATTTTACTTGGGCTTATCGAACCCGATGAAGGAGAAGTCTTCATAGATAATGTAAAAGTCTCACATCGAGAACCTGGCCGAACTCTTTCCAGAATAGGCATGCTGTTTCAAGGCTCAGCCTTATTTGATAGCCTTCCAGTATGGCAAAATATTTGTTTTAAATTTTTAAAAGGTACCGAAAAGTTATCTAGTAGAGATGCAAAGGAACTTGCTATTCAAAACTTAGAGAAAGTTGGCCTTAATTATAAAGTGGCGAATAAATTTCCCGCTGACTTATCGGGTGGAATGAAGAAACGGGTCGCACTAGCCAGAGCAATCGTGGGCAACCCAAAAATTATTTTATTTGACGAGCCGACTACTGGTCTTGATCCAATAATGACAAATACAATTAATAGTCTTATACGAGAAATTGTTGAAACAATGGACGTAACCACTCTTACTATTACTCACGACATTTCATCTGTGCAGCAGATATCCGATAATGTTGCTCTTTTGGACTCAGGAAGAATTCGATGGAAAGGTAAGTCAAAGGAATTAAAAGGGTCCAAAGATCCTTATGTATTTCAGTTTATAAATGGAAAACATAATGGACCAATAAACGTTAATTGATCTAAAATAATCAAATCGTTTATTTTTTATCAACTTGAATTGTATAAAAACAATTGGCACAAGTGTGACATGGCGAAAATCTCAAAATCATACTCATGCACATCTTGTGGATTAGTAACGAATAAATGGGCTGGACGCTGTGATGGTTGCGGCGATTGGAATACGATTCATGAGAGCAAAGCGCTATCAAATGGCCCGCAAAAGGTCTCTATAGGCATTGAAAAAGGCGAAAAGATATTACTTACTGATCTTTCACCTTCATGCACAAATCTTTCATACTCTAAGTCTGGGATCGCTGAATTTGATCGTGTTCTTGGGAAAGGGCTAGTGAGTTCCGCAGCAATACTGCTATCCGGTGATCCTGGCATTGGCAAATCTACAATTTTACTTCAAGCTGCGGCAAGATTTGGTCAAGCAGGACTTAAGGTTCTATATATATCGGGAGAGGAAGCAGCTTCCCAAGTAAAACTACGCGCAAAACGTTTGGGTTTATCAACAGCCCCTATCAGATTAGGCTCGGAAACTAATCTAAGGAATATACTTACAACATTTGAGGATCAAAAACCAAATCTTGTAATAATAGACTCAATTCAGACCATATGGGCTGACACAGTTGACAGTGCACCGGGAAGTGTATCACAGGTAAGGTCGGCAGCATTCGAGCTGACTAATTATGCAAAACGCACGGGTGCAGCAGTAATCATGGTTGGTCACGTAACTAAAGATGGGCAAATTGCTGGACCTCGCGTAGTTGAACATATGGTCGATACAGTTTTACATTTCGAGGGAGAACGAGGCCATCAATTTAGAATTTTAAGAGCTGTAAAAAATAGGTTTGGCCCAGTTGATGAAATTGGCGTATTCGAAATGGCATCGGAGGGGTTAGCTCAAGTTAAAAACCCATCAGAGCTCTTCTTATCCGAAAGAGGTAAAAACATACCAGGCTCAGTGGTTTTTGCAGGTATTGAGGGCACCAGACCGATCTTAGTAGAGTTTCAGGCTCTGGTAACACACTCAACGCTTGGGCAGCCTCGCCGAAACGTTATTGGCTGGGATGGAAACCGATTATCAATGGTCCTAGCTGTATTAGAATCTCGTTGTGGACTAAGTTTTGCCAACCACGATGTATATTTGAATATCGCCGGTGGAATAAAAATAAATGAGCCCGCAGCGGATTTAGCAGTTGCAGCTGCAATTTTTTCGGCAAAAGAAGATATTATTTTCCCAATAAACACTGTTTTTTTTGGAGAGATTAGTCTATCAGGGGCTGTTCGCCAGGTCAGCCAAGTGGACAATAGACTAAAAGAGGCTCAAAAGTTGGGATTTAGCGAAGCGATAACTGCGCCGCGAAACAAAAAAAAGCCCGAAGATGGAATAAATATTCGAGAGACAGTCAGTCTCCGTGATTTTGTAAATATGATGCATAAGTATAAAGGTTCAACTAAGGGATTGGGCGATGGAAAGCCTTAATATTGTAGACGGAATTGTCATAGTAATAGTTTTGATTTCTGCGATACTTGCATATGCTCGCGGTGTCACACGGGAAGTAATGGCAATAATGGGATGGATTTTCTCATCTATAATATCTTTTATTTTTGCACCATTAACTACTCCATTGATCAAAGAAATCCCTGTACTTGGACCAATATTAGCCGACAGCTGTGAATTGGCAATAATTGCGGCATTTGCAAGTGTATTTGCGCTGAGCCTGCTTATTTTTTCATTTTTTACGCCACTTTTAAGCACCGTTATAAACAAGACCCGTCTGACAAAAATTGACCAAGCTTTAGGGTTTGTTTTTGGGATACTTCGCGGTCTCTTTCTGGTTGCAATTACCTTCTTTGCTTACCTTGCCATACTGGGAGAGAATGCACTTCCTCAAATCGATGCTAGTAAAAGCGCATTAATATTTGAGGACATCATAGCGTCAATTAAAGAACAAAACCCCGAACGAGCCTTAGGCTGGATCATTGAAAAATACGAAATATTAGTGAAAACATGCGAATAGACGACAAGAATTGCATTCAATTATCCTGCTCAAATCAAATAATTTTTAATTTGAAAATTTTAGAGCTCAAATTATTGATCAGTGGTCAGGAGAAAATATTTTGGCGTTAAATCGTAAAATTTTTAATAACTCATTTGACTGCGATAAACTAAAGGAAGAATGTGGAGTATTTGGTGTTCTTGGTCTAAATGATGCAGCAAATTTCGTCGCGCTAGGACTGCATGCACTACAACACCGAGGACAAGAAGCCGGTGGTATAGTTGCATACGACCCAAGCCAAGGGTTTAATTCTGCTCGAAGATTCGGTTATGTTCGGGATAACTTTACCTCACAATCCCTTATGGAAACATTACCAGGCTCTTTAGCAATTGGACACGTTCGCTACTCAACAGCAGGAGCAAAAGGCGCGGCTATAAGAGACGTCCAACCTTTCTTCGGTGAGTTTGCGATGGGTGGGGCTGCAATAGCTCATAATGGTAATTTAACAAATGCAGATTCTTTGAGACGTGAACTTATTGAGCGGGGGTCTATTTTTCAAAGTTCCTCCGATTCTGAGTGTATTATTCACCTAATGGCCCGTTCACTACAAAGAAATATCCCAGAGCGGATGGAAGATGCACTCAGACGGGTTGAAGGGGCATTTTCAATAGTAGCTATGACACGGTCTAAACTGATTGGCGTTAGAGACCCCCGCGGCGTGCGGCCTCTTGTACTAGGAAAGGTAGGAGACGGATTTGCATTAAGTTCTGAAACATGTGCGCTTGATATAATTGGTGCAGAATTTGTAAGAGATGTAGAGCCAGGTGAAATGGTTGTAATATCGAATAATGGGATTGAAAGTATATTTCCATTCCGGCGTCAAAACTCAAAGTTTTGTATCTTTGAACATGTATATTTCTCTAGACCAGACAGTATAATTCACGGGCAATCTGTTTATGAAACTCGCAGGCGCATTGGGGTGGAACTCGCAAAAGAAAGTCCAATAGATGCTGATTTGGTATGCCCAGTACCCGATAGTGGAACACCTGCGGCAATAGGGTTTTCGCAGCAGTCTGGGATTCCCTATGCTATGGGTATAATCAGAAATCAATATATGGGACGAACATTTATTGAGCCAACTGAACAAATTCGAAATATGGGTGTCAGGTTAAAACTGAATGTTAATAGAGCATTAATAAAGGACAAGAGAATAATATTGGTAGACGACTCCGTTGTACGAGGCACGACATCTCAAAAAATCAAAGAAATGATTATTGATGCGGGTGCAAAGGAGGTGCATTTTAGAATAGCGAGTCCTCCAACTGCATGGCCATGCTTTTATGGAGTAGATACACCTCAAAGAGAAAAGTTAATTGCAGCCACAATGACTGAAGAAGAAATGCGCCAGCACCTTTCTGTAAATACTTTAAAATTTATATCGCTAGACGGGTTATACAGGGCAACTGGAGAAAAAGAGGGTCGAGATACTAAATGTCCGCAGTATTGTGATGCATGTTTTTCTGGAGAATATCCTGTGTTACCTTCAGACATGTTAGAGAAAGGTTTTAAACTCAAGCATGCTGAAGTAGTAGACGGATCATAACAATACAAAGTTAACCAGCAAAACCACGATTAATCCGAGATATCGTACATAAAAATTCTGAAAGCCATTCCCATGATTAAAAAAATAGCTTTAATTACAGGCGCTTCTCGTGGGTTAGGAGCAGCTCTATCAGAAAGATTAAGCGAAACTCACCACATTATAGCTGTTGCACGCACCGTGGGCGGACTGGAGGACTTAGATGATAGAATAAAATCAAAAAATGGAACTGCAACATTAGCTCCGATGGACATTACAAATCGGGATGCTATGAGCCAGCTATTCACATCGATATTCGAAAAATGGGGATCCATTGATTTTTGGGCTCATACTGCAATTCACGCACCACCATTAAGCCCATTGAACACAATCGACTTGGGGGATTTAGACAAAACTATTGCTACTAATATTACAGCGACTGCATTACTTATAAACTTTATAAGCCCTATAATTAGCAAGGAAGGTAACGCGCTATTTTTTGACGACCCCTGCAATGGAAAGAAGTTTTTTGGAGCGTACGGATCATCAAAAATTGCTCAAATGTCATTGGTTCAATCATGGGCAAATGAGTGTAAAAATTTTGGCCCAAATGTTACTGTTTTCAAACCTGCTCCAATGAAAACAGCCTTGCGGGCCAGATTTTTTCCTGGAGAAAATAAAGAAAATCTATTATCGCCCAAAAGTGAAGCAAAGCGTGTTTTAGCAACACTTTTTAACCCATAGATTTTATTAATAACGAGGCTATTGTGGAAGTAATACTTCACTCTTACAAACATTACTAAAATTATTTTGAGATTATGCGTATACTTTTAACTAATGACGATGGAATTAACGCACCTGGCTTGCAAGTCTTGGAAGCAATAGCCAGGAATTTAACGAACGAAGAAAATATTTTCATAATCGCTCCAAATAGCGAAAGATCAGGAGTTGGGCATTGTGTTAGTTACAATGCGCCCACACAGATTGAGAGAATTTCAGACAACCGCTATTCGGTTTCCGGATATCCCGCCGATTGCGTAATTGCTGGAATACATCATGTAATGAAGGATGATCCACCTTCTTTAATTCTATCAGGAGTAAATAGAGGAAATAACTCTGCTGAAAATGTACTCTACTCCGGCACAATCGGAGCAGCCCTCGAAGGTGCTCTTCAAAGCATTACCTCTATTGCGCTCTCGCAATATTTGGGTCCTGAGTCAAAAAAAATGTCAAACCCATTTAATCCATCAATCACTCATGGGCTAAATGTTATTCAAAAAATACTTGATAACGACAAGCATACTAATGGTGGCTATAAAGTCTTTTACAACGTAAACTTTCCTCCTACTGAAAATATAAAGGGAGTAGCTGTTGTTCCTCAGGGATTGCGGCCTAATACGACTTTTGGCGTAAACCCATTTACGACACCGAATGGAAAAGAGTTTTTATTTATCAAAGGCGGAAATCAACACATTCAGGTTTCTCAAAAGTCAGATGTTGCAGCCAATTTATCGGGATATATATCTTTAACGCCAATGAGAGCGGACCTTACTGCTTTCGATAGGATAGCTGACCTTGAGGAGTTTTTATGAATAGAAATGATGAACAGAAAATGCAGTTTATTTTATCTATTCGCTCAAACGGAGTAGTAGATGAAAATGTACTCAATGCTCTCGAGACAGTTAATAGAAAGTGCTTTCTTAAAGGTCTATTTGCCCAAAGAGCATACGAAGACACTCCACTTCCGATAGAATGTGGCCAAACCATAAGCCAACCATCTGTAGTCGGGTTAATGACGCAAGCTTTGAATATTAAAAATCGTGATAAAATTTTAGAAATTGGCACAGGATCAGGATATCAAACAGCAATATTAAGCAAGCTAGCCCGTAGAATTTATACAATTGAAAGGTTCAAACCATTATATGAAGAAGCAAGAGAAATTTTCAATAAATTAAATTTAAGTAACGTTACATCGATTTGGGGCGATGGAAGTCAGGGACTTATGGGACAACAACCGTTTGATCGGATAATTGTGACTGCGGCGGCTGAAGATCCACCTCCAACATTACTAACTCAACTAAAGGTCGGCGGCATCATGGTAATACCTGTAGGGCAATCCGATGAAATTCAAAAACTTATCAGAGTGGAAAGAACGGAAACACACTTCAAATATGAAGATTTATGCGATGTACGCTTTGTTCCATTGCTCGAAGGAAAAGAAGAAGATATCTATGTATAGAAATACTGTGATATTTAGGTCTTGGAAAACTAAAAATGATTAGATCCATCAAAATTAGTTTAAAATATTGTTTCTATCTATCTATTTTTTGGAACCTCAGCGCATGCGGAAATTCCCCTTTAAACAATTTTGATTTTGATTTTCGGGGAAATTCTTTCGATACCTCTGATGCAGCCCTGCAAGCCACTCAGTCTAGACCCCAAGCAGACGAACTAGGCATAATTAATTACCCCACTTATCAAGTAGCTATAGCTAGAAGAGGCGATACTGTTGAAAGTATGGCTATAAGACTTGGACAGGATGCAAATGAATTGGCCAGATATAATGGCCTCGCAGAAGGACAGCGGCTCCGCAACGGCGAGGTATTAGCACTTCCTAAAATTTCCAGAAGGCCCAGACAATACTCGGCTGAAGATGAAGAGATAGAGGAGACAACACTTTCAAAAGATATAAACGTACTTGAGCTCGCCGACACGGCTTTAAAAGTAGCAGGTGGATCTAATAATAATCGAATTAAACGTAACTCAACTGATCCAAAAAATTTGGTAGACCCAATCAAACATAAGGTTGTACGAGGAGAAACGGCGTTTATTATTTCTCGCCTTTATAATATCTCAGTTAGATCCTTGGCTGACTGGAATGGACTCGATAGCGACTATACTGTGCGAGAAGGGCAAATTCTGATTGTTCCCTTGGTTGATAAAAAAGTTCAAAAGAAGTTTAGACAAGAAGAAATCGCATCTGTTGCGCCTCCCCCACCTAGCTCCAAAAAACCCCAACCCAGGAATATTGCCAAACAAGAGGCGTTTGAACCATCCAATACTTCAATATCAGTACCTGAAAGTGGTCGAATGGCTTATCCGATAGAAGGTTTAGTGATACGAGAGTATTCAAAGAATAAAAATGATGGTATTGACTTCACCGCACAGGCGGGCACGAGAGTGGTCGCAGCCGCTACGGGCGTTGTAGCTACGGTTACTGAGGATACAAATCAAATTGCAATCGTAGTTCTCAAACATCCCAAAAATATATTAACAGTTTATGCAAACCTCACTAACATCCAAGTCTCCACTAATCAGAATGTTCTCCGCGGAGAAGCAATAGGGGAAATACCAGAGGGCGATCCGCCATATCTTCATTTTGAAATTCGTGAGGGTTTTGAGAGTATCGATCCATTAGAGTACCTTAATGAAAATTAAGAAACTAAATATCCCGCTTTAATTTTAAAACTAATCCGTGCTTGCCAGCTAAATCAACAAAGAACTGCCAAGCAACTCTACCCGATCTTGATCCTCGCGTACGAGCCCATTCAGTAGCCTGGGTTTCTATTTCCAAACGATTAATTATGAGATTATAGTGCTTTACATAGCCCTCTATGATGTCAAAAAATTCATCTTGAGAACAAGGATGAAACCCTAACCACAAGCCAAAACGATCTGACAAAGAAATTTTTTCTTCGACTGCCTCTGACGGGTTTATTGAGGAAGACCTTTCATTTTCAATCATATCCCGAGGCATTAAGTGTCTTCTATTAGAAGTGGCATAAAATATAACATTTTCCGGCCTACCCTCTAAACCACCATCCAAGATTGCTTTTAATGACTTATAATTCTGATCATCATAACTGAAACTCAAATCATCACAAAAAAGTATAAACTTGTATGGAAGACCTCGAAGAACTTTTAAAAGCCTACTGACTGATCCTAAATCATCCCGCTGCAACTCAACTATTTTCAGATTTAAGCCATCGTTGTTTATTTTTGTGTGCACAGCCTTTACTAATGAAGACTTTCCCATACCGCGTGCACCCCAAAGCAATGCATTATTGGCCGGAAATCCATTTGCAAATTGCATTGTGTTACTCAGAAGAATATCTCTCACTTGATCAATACCTTTTAAAAGTGAAATATCAACTGCATTCGTTATTTTTACAGGCTCTAGATAATCCGGAGCAACATGCCACATGAAGGCTGAAAAATTATCAAAATTTGGAAAATCTTCTGTTTTTGGCGCCAACCGCTCTAGGGCATCGGCTATTCTCTCAAGCTGATCATTCTTTTCTGTCGTCATCAAATTCTTTCAACATAGGATCATCAAAATCATCTTCGTCATCGTAGAAACCCTCTTCACGAAGCTTTTGCTCCCGTTTCTTCTCAACACGCGAAACAAGAAAGATGGATACTTCGTACAGTCCATACACCACAACAAATAGTATTACCTGAGTAATAACATCAGGTGGTGTGACAAGCGCAGCCAGAACCAATATCGCTACAACTGCATATTTCCGTACATTCCCGAGCCCTTCGGCACTTACCAAACCTGCTTTGCCCATTAATGTCAGTAGAACAGGCAACTGAAAACACATTCCAAACGCAACAATAAATTTTATGGTCAGACTTAAATATTCTTGTGCCGATCCCTGAAAAGCAATACCGGCTGCAGCATTATCAACATCTTCTCCATCCAAAACACTTCCAGTTTGCTGAAAGCCTAAAAAGAAATCAAAAGCTAAAGGAGTTACTACATAATACGCAAAAGATGCGCCGAGAAAAAACATAAAAGGCGATGCGACAATAAATGGTAAAAAGGCGTTCTTTTCAGTTTTGTACAACCCCGGAGCCACGAAACGCCACATTTGAAAACCAATTATAGGAAATGATAAAACCAGACCTCCAAGCAAAGAAATCGATATAGCCACAAAAAACCCTTCTTGTAGTTTTATTAGTATTAGACCACAGTCTGAGTGTCCTCGAAGCGCCATTGCCGAACATAAAGGGTGTGTCAAAAAATCAAAGATGGGGTTCCAAATAGTAAAGCAGATTATCATGCCAATAATAAATGCTACAAAAGAATAAATTAGCCTTTGACGTAACTCCGCTAAATGTTCAATAAGCGGCGCAGAGCTATCTTGTATTTCATCATCTGCAGACATTAGCTATCCTTAAGATCTTGTGACCGCGCATCTTTTTTAATTCTTGCAGAGTTGTTTTTTTTCAGTTCTTTTTTATCTGTTTTCTCGTCGCTTCTTTTATCTAACTTTTCTTTGGCTTTTTTTTCTGCATGCTCTCTTATCTTTTTTGCCTGTTCAGCTCTCTCACCTGCCAGTCGTCCAGTCTCCGTATCGGGATCATACGACGCGTAATCTGTTGCCGCACTCTTTACCGCATCAACGCTTGATTTTAGCGGGTTGGCAGCAGAGCGAATTGTGGATGAAATATCCCCTACCCCGGCGTCATCGGCAGCATTGTTCATGGCACGTGAAAATTCACGAGCCATTCCTCGAATTTTACCTGCAAATTGCCCGGCTTTTCTGAACAAGACCGGCAGTTCTTTTGGCCCAACTACTATTAAAGCGACTATTCCTATAAGGAGTAGTTCGGTCCACCCCAAGTCAAACATACAAGTTAGACCTTATCTTTTTCAGTCTCTGGCGTGATATCCTTTGCAGTCTCTGAAGTTTCTTCTTCTAATTCTTTCTTGCTGTCGTTAACGCCCTTTTTAAAGGCGGTAATACCTTTTCCAACCTCACCCATTAATGAGCTGATCTTACCCCGGCCAAATAGTACTAACACAACTACCGCTATTAGTAATATACCAGGAAGTCCAATATTATTAAGCATCTCAACGATCCTTCTACTTTGAGGGCTTCAAACCCGTGTGTTTCATCCACTGTATTTAGTTGTTAATGCTCAGTTATCAAAGAGGCAACATAATAAAAAAATTTTTTACTACATTTTATTATGTAGGGAAGACAAAACATCGATCGCGCGGGATAGTAAGCCACAAGGGTTGACCAGTTTTTGGTAGGAATACACTTGGAACTGTTACTCTAAATATACTGTTGTCGAAATCCATTTTAAACTCCACCAGGCTTTCATTACCCAGAAATCTGGCACGCTCCACGCAGCCACGCACTGGAATACCCATTGAAACCGTGGGCAGCGGCCCTCTCCCTTCTCTATCAAAATCTATTCTAACATGCTGGGGTCTAATAACGATCTCTACATGAGTGCCTTCGTCCAACCCTGGTGCAAAAAACTGGCCGAACGGTGAGTCTGCCAGCGAACCGCTTACCTTTGACTTTATAATATTTGCATCTGAAAAAAATGCCACAGCCTCTCTGTCCACTGGAGCATTATACAAATTGTAAGGAGCACCTTTCTGAACAATTTCTCCATTTCTCATTAATGCTATTTCATCAGCCATTTTCATGGCTTCTTCGGGTTCATGTGTGACCAGCAAAACAGCAGTTTCCTCTAATTTTAAAATATCTAAAGTCTCATCTCTAATATCATCTCTAAGACGCTTATCTAATCCAGAAAAGGGTTCATCCATCAACATTATTCGGGGCTTCGGTGCCAGTGCACGAATAAGTGCAACACGCTGTTGTTCCCCTCCAGACAATTCATGTGGATAATTATCTGATTTAGTACTTAGGCCAACTTTTGATAAAAGTTCATAAGCTTTTTCTTTGATGCCTTCATTATTTTTCGAGATTCCAAATCCAACGTTTTGCCATACTGTCAAATGTGGAAATAAAGCAAAATCCTGGAAGATCAGACCAATATAACGTTCTTCTGGTGGTTGGCTGAACCCAGAACCACAAATTAACTGACCGTCTACCCAGACTTCCCCGGAAGACTGCGTTTCCACACCCGCAATCATTCTAAGAGTCGTGGATTTTCCGCAACCTGATGGACCCAACAAGCAAGTTATTTGTCCAGGAAGCACACTGAATGAGATATCATCTACTACTTTAGTATTGTCATATACTTTGGTTAGCGACTTAACTTCTAACCGCGGAATTATGGATTTTTCCAAAAAATTACCTCTGCGAAACGTATCCCAAGAACTAACAATGGAGATTTAACAGGGATATAATTAACGTGCAACCAAGACCTAATTTGAAAGCACTGTACAAAGAGGTTAGCTCTAAGAATTCGTTCTGCAGTATGATTGTATAACCATATTCTACCCTAAAAATTTCTTTTTGATATCTTTTGACTGGGTTGCCTTTTAAATTACCTTACGCTATCGAAATTTAATGTCTATAAATCCACCCGACTTAACCTCTTCTAATCACGAAGTTGTTCGTAGAAGAACGTTTGCAATTATTTCTCATCCCGATGCAGGCAAAACAACACTCACGGAAAAGTTTCTTTTGTATGGAGGGGCTATTCAATTAGCGGGACAAGTAAGGGCAAAGGGAGAAGCAAGACGAACTCGTTCTGACTTCATGCAAATGGAGAAAGACCGAGGAATATCAGTGTCGGCTTCTGCAATGTCTTTTGATTTCGATAGCTATCGATACAATTTGGTTGATACCCCCGGACATAGTGATTTCTCTGAAGACACTTACAGAACACTTACTGCCGTAGACTCTGCTATTATGGTAATTGATGGAGCAAAAGGGGTAGAAAGCCAAACCCAAAAACTGTTTGAAGTTTGCCGTTTACGCGACTTACCAATATTTACCTTTTGTAACAAGATGGACCGAGAAAGCCGCGATACGTTTGAAATTATTGATGAAATTCAAGAAAACTTAGCAATAGATGTAACTCCAGCGAGTTGGCCCATCGGAATGGGCTCAGATTTTTTAGGGTGCTATGACCTTATAAATGATAGACTAGAGTTAATGGATAGGGCTGATAAAAACCGGTTGGGTGAAAGCATAAAAATTAATGGTCTTAATGATCCAGAAATGGATAAATATATTCCAAGCGATCTTAGAGAAAAGCTAGTAGATGAAGTTGAAATGGCAAAGGAACTTCTACCTCCGCTCGACCCAAAATCATTATTGGAAGGACATCTAACACCTATATGGTTTGGATCTGCAATGAATAGTTTTGGTGTAAAAGAATTGATGAGAGGAATTGCAAATTTTGGACCAGTTCCACAAATACAATCAGCAGCACCAAGACCAATACAGCCTTCAGAAAAACAGGTATCTGGTTTCGTATTTAAGGTGCAAGCTAATATGGATCCAAAGCACCGCGATCGAGTAGCTTTTGTACGTCTAGCATCTGGTCACTTCAAGCGAGGAATGAAATTAACTCATGTACGAACAAAAAAGATTATGACTGTATCAAATCCTGTGCTCTTCTTGGCGTCGGATAGATCTCTTGCTGAAGAAGCATGGGCTGGTGATATTATTGGAATTCCTAATCATGGACAATTGAGAATAGGTGATACTCTGACCGAAGGTGAATTATTGAAGGCAAAAGGAATACCTTCTTTCGCCCCAGAGCTTTTACAAAATTGTTTGTCCTTAGATCCGATGAAGACAAAACATCTAGAGAAGGCGCTTTTTCAGTTTGCAGAAGAAGGTGCTGCAAAGATATTTAAACCAACCTATGGGTCTGGATATATAGTTGGTGTCGTTGGCCCATTACAATTTGAAGTACTTGAGAGCAGGGTAAAGCTGGAATACGGATTACCAGTGCGCTTTGAAGCGAGCCAATTCAAATCAGCATGTTGGATCTCAGGTGAAAAGCAAGAAATAGATAGGCTTAACTCAGAGAACAAACAACACATGGCTATAGACAGCGATGGGGATAGCGTTTTCCTATCCAGGTTACAGTGGGACTTTGACCGCCTAGCCAGAGACTACCCAAATATAAAGACATCTAAAACTAAAGAAGTCACTCTTTAAAATTACCATGTTTTCGAGGTCAAAGATTGACCTTTGATAAATTTTTGGATATTAACCCGCGAGATAAACGTATCGGGAAAAAAGTAGTTGAATATATTTATTTGTAGCCGAAGCTTTAAATAAAATTGAAATTTATTTATGGCGTTATTCTCTGATCTAAAATTAAATCTAAAAATCTTGAATGCGATTGAAGATGTTGGCTACAAAGAGCCAACTCCAATTCAATTGCAGGCTATTCCCGCAGCACTCGAAGGTCGTGATGTATTAGGAATTGCGCAAACCGGTACTGGTAAAACTGCCAGTTTCACATTACCCATGATCCATTTACTTGCTCGAGGTAGGGCTAGAGCTCGTATGCCACGATCACTTGTTCTTTGCCCAACTCGAGAGTTAGCTGCTCAAGTAGCAGAAAATTTTGAGCTATATTCAAAAAATCTTAAGCTTACTAAGGCATTGCTGATCGGTGGAGTATCCTTCAAAGAGCAAGACCAATTAATAGACAAAGGCGTGGACGTATTAATTGCAACACCAGGACGCCTGTTAGATCATTTTGAACGAGGTAAGTTACTACTAACTGGGGTTCAAATAATGGTGGTTGATGAAGCGGATAGAATGCTAGACATGGGTTTCATCCCAGACATTGAGCGGATATTTAATCTCACCCCTTTTACTCGCCAAACACTTTTCTTTTCAGCAACAATGGCTGCGGAAATAGAAAGGTTAACCAACACTTTTTTATCAGCTCCCTTGCGTGTAGAGGTGGCAAGACAAGCATCTGCTTCTGAAAATATCGAGCAGAGCGTATTACTTTTTAAGCCCTCAAGAAAAGACCGTGAGGGTACAGAAAAGCGCAAGCTTTTAAGAGAAATGATCCTTAATGAAGGCAGCGATTGCAAAAACGCCATAATCTTTTGTAATCGGAAGAGCGATGTTGATATTTGCGCAAAATCCTTAAAGAAATACGGTTTCAATGCTGCAGCAATTCATGGAGATTTAGACCAAAAACACCGAATGGACACACTCGAAGGTTTTAGGATGGGGTCTCTACAATTTCTGGTAGCCTCAGATGTAGCTGCTCGCGGATTAGATATACCAAGCGTTAGCCATGTTTATAATTTTGACGTACCCACCAATGCGGAAGATTATGTTCACAGAATAGGAAGAACAGGAAGAGCAGGAAAAAAAGG
>LUQC01000031.1 GCA_001627925.1 Rhodobacteraceae bacterium REDSEA-S34_B6
GGCTGCCCTCGAAAGCGTTGGTTTTCAAACAAGAGATTTGTTAGAAGCTATGCGATCAGACTGGCATGATGACGGTGAAGAAAAGTCTGTTTTAAGGGTTGATGGAGGTATGACATCGAGTGATTGGGCAATGCAGTTTTTAGCCGACATACTTAATGCCGGCGTTGATAGACCAAAAATTCTTGAAACAACGGCGGTAGGAGCTGCATGGCTTGCCGGGTCAGCAGTTGGGTACTATCCGCCATTTGATGAGTTTTCTAGATTATGGAAGAGTGAGTCGCATTTTACACCAATTATGCGAGAAGAAGAGAGAGAGCAGAAATACGCTGCCTGGAAATCCGCTGTTGAGGCCACAATCAGTGTCTAACTATGAGATTTACAAAAAAAAATTAAAATAAATTGGAAATTACTAAAGAAATACTTGACCGCGTCTACTACTATCTTGGGCTAGGTTACGTTGCTTTGAAATAAGCCAATTAATAGGGAGATATTAAATGAAAAAATTTATAGTAGCCGCAATCGCCGCTTCGATGGCATTGCTGATTTATGCTGCAGATTTAGGTGGTCGTGTTTTAAACATTGGTTCTGATACAACTTCGTCTCCGCCATTACCTTTTATTTAATATAATAAAAAAAATATGTTAAATAATAATAGCTTATCTGGCCCCTCAATTGGCCCCCCAATAAGAACTATAACACCTGTTATTCGCACCTTAGCAAGTTTAAAGGTAGCAACTGACTCGATACACTATCTTAAAAAGTTGAACCTCAATCTTAGAGGCTTTGAAACAGATTTTGGCAAATGCCTGTTCAAAGAAGAATTTAATACTCTCGCTAAAAGAACCAAGAAAATTGTTAATATAATAAAATATATCGCTACAATGGGATATGGAATGAAAGGATTAAAGGTTTTATCTGCAAAATAGTTTGCGTAATAAAGAGCATCACCTTTTTGTTGCCTTGTTGGAAATGCGGAAAAGAAAACTAATGTGGTAGCATGAAACATAAATATTGCCTCATTAATATATGCCACGCTAGTCTTAGCATCTGTCGAAACTCAATACTTCTGAATTTCTGCCAGTTCGACATCCCAAAAGAGTCCGAAGCATCAATTTCACCTCTTGGTATAGCAACCAAGGCTCCATAAAAAATATTAGCAGAGTACGCTGAAGTATTGAAAAATAATATTATGAGGGCCCCAAGCCACGCGGAGGTAAATGGATCAAAAACTGGAAAAGCTTTCTTCAAACTTAAGAATAAGAAATAGGCAAAGAAAAACTGGATAAAAAGTGGAGTTCCTCTAAAAATAAGAATAAATGTATCGCATAAATAGCTAACGATTTGGTGATCCGATCTACGGCCCAGAGATAGAAGGATGGCAAAAAAGAAGCCCAATATTAATGCTAAAACTCCAAAATAAATATTCCAAAGCATGCCAGAACCAATCAAAGTGGCTTGATGACATATTGTAATATCAGTTTTTGGTAGGACCCGTTCTCCCAATCCAATCGATCTAAGACCATAATCCTGAATAATTTCTAAGCAAGTCAATATCATTGTCTCTGCAAAAAATTTTCGCCAGAAAAACCCATTCCATATGTTAATTTTCTGGTTAATTTATCCAAAACTTTCTCAGATAGTTTGGTCAAGGTTAAGTAAAATATTAAGAGAAATAAAAAATACCAAAGTCTCCAGTCTCCATGGGGGTATTCTGTAAATCTGGGTGTTTTTGCTCCACCTAATTCTCGCGCCCAATAAACAATATCTTCGATGCCAAGCAAAAATAGTAATGGAGTTGCCTTAATGAGAATCATCCATAAATTTGACAAACCTGGCAAAGCATAGATCCACATTTGTTTAAAACTTATTCTCCAAAAGATCTGCCTTGGATTTAACCCGTAGGCCTCCGCAGTTTCGATTTGGTCCTTTGGTACAGCTTCCAAGGCACCATAAAAGATATTTCCAGCAAAAGCGCCAAAAATAATTGAGAATGTTACAATCGCAAGAATGAAACCATATATCTCGTGAATTGTTTCGGAAGACGAATTGCCAGGCAATTTAGCCTTTTCACAAACTAAGAAATCAGCTCCTTGTCGAATTGGCTCCGTCCAATCAGGGCAAAGTGTTATATGTCGAACCCATTCTAACCCCTGATCCAGTGCAATAACAAAAAACATGAACCACGCTATATCGGGTATGCCTCGTACTATTAAAATGATGAATTTTCCAAGAAGTTTTAAAGGGGAAATATCACTTTTAGCTAGTATAGCTAAAAATAAACCCAGACCTATAGATATGGGTGCTGCCAACGCTAATAGTACCAAAACCTTTAAGATAGAATAATAAAATGTAATGTGTTTGCCATTAGATAAATAGCAGAGAGACCACATTAATCTGTCTAATTGGTCAGGGCTTGAACAATCAAAAATCATGTTTTATTTCGGCGTTAGCAGCAGGCTATTTAAAGAGTAACTCTATGACTGATAGTTAGTATGTCAAAATACCCTCTCCAAACCATTCTATTAGAAGTTTATTTAAGCTACCATCCTCTTTCATCGAAGTGATAGCTTGATTGAATTTTGCTTTTAATTCTGTATCAGACTCTCTTATTCCCATGCCTGTACCAAGACCTAGAACCACCTGATCACCTACAAACATTAGGTCACCATTTGAAGCCTCAACAATAGGAGCGAGATAATCATAATCTGCAAAAACTGCATCTGCCTCTCCGTCTGATACTGCAGAGATTGTTTCATCAGGGGTAGCAAATTCAATTAAGGTAGACCCTGACTCGGCTATGTACCCAGCTTGAAGAGTAGCAGTTTGGGCTGAAATCACACCTGATAGATCAACGTCTTCGGATGCGGCAACATAGGCAGATGGTCGTGGAAGCATGTAATTTTGGGTGAAGTCGATAACTTTATCTCTCTCAGCGGTTATTGACATACCTGCAATGATAGTATCGTAGTTACCTGATACTAGGTTTGGAATAATAGAGTCCCAATCATTTTTCACCCATTCGCAAGTTAAGTTCGCTCTCGCGCAAAGTTCATTTCCAAGTATTATTTCGAAACCTGCCAAATTCCCATCATCATCTATATAGTTGTATGGAGGATAGGCTCCTTCAGTTCCCATTCTAATAGTATCACCAGCAAAAGCAGTCGAATAGCCTAACAGTATAACTGGAATCATAAAAAAAATATTTCTCATTTCTTTCTCCTTTTAGGTTGTATTTTAATCAAGAGGCTAAAAACCTCTTAAGTCTTTCCGAGGTCGGTCTCGAAAAAATTCGATCGGGATTTCCACTTTCTTCTATTTTCCCCATATGCAAAAATATGACTTGATCAGCTATATCTCGAGCTAATTGCATGTCATGTGTTACTATAATCATTGTGGTGCCCTCTCTTGCTAAATCTTTTATGACTGAAATAACTTCTTTTTCAAGTTCAGGGTCTAAAGCGGATGTTGGCTCATCCAGCAAAAGAGCTTCGGGCTTCATACACAACGCTCTGGCAATCGCAGCTCTTTGCTGTTGCCCTCCAGACAACTGGTTAGGGTAAGCATCTTTCTTTTCTAAAATACCTACTTTCTCTAATAAATCTAATGCCGATTCTTCCACATCTTTCTTATTCCAACGTAAAACAGTTACAGGCGCCTCAACAACATTTTGCAATATCGACAAATGTGACCAGAGATTAAATTGCTGAAAAACCATTGAAAGCTTAGTTCGTACTTCTAAAACTTGCTTCTTGTCTTTCGGAGATCTTCTAACTCCAATGCCTTTCCATCGTATTGGATTGCCTTTGAATATGATTTCGCCTTCATCACTGTTCTCTAGCAAGTTGATACATCGAAGAAGTGTTGATTTTCCAGAACCCGAAGGTCCGATAAGGGCAGTGACCTGACCCTTGAAAGCTTTCAGACTCACACCCTGTAAAACTGAAACTCCAGGAAAGTTTTTCTTCACATTAACTAATTCTATAACTGTCTCCATAGTTCAAGCCCCTAATGACTTTTTCGAGTATTTATCTTTTTAGATAAGTTTTAAATACCTCTTTACAGATTCATAAAAAAATTTCGATATTTTTCTGAAAAGTAGCCTAAATATTTGGCGCTGTTTTAATTCTCCTTAATTTTATCCTTAACTAGACTTAGGGAAACATTAGGCATCGTATCAAAAGCAACTTTCAGTGCCCAACCCCAACCGTTTGAGATTTCTAAAAGATATGGATCATCCTTATGAAAACGGCCATTAGGCCCAGCATGAAAGCTATCTGCTTCATAGATTTGAAAATCAATAGGAGGACCAACAGAAATATTAGCCTTAATAGTTGAGTCGAACGGCAACAGCATCAGTTTTAGACCATCACAAAAAAAATGTATTTTTGGATCAAAAGCCCTTAAAAGAATGGGTTGGAAAAATATAAAAGCGCACTTTCCCAATATGGTTCAAGATATGGAGAAAGATAGAATCGTTATTGATTATGCGTGGTCCGGGCTAATGGCGTATGCCTCTCATTTTCTTCCAGTAGTTGGCCAAATAAGTGACAGGGAACTTACACTTTGTGGTTTTGGAGGTCACGGCATGAATACTGCACCTATCGTTGGAAAAAAAATGGCAATGTTTTTGAATGGGAATTTCAAAAGTTTAGATTTATTTTCCATAATTCCTAAACGAAAAACCTATGTTATAGTAGGCAGGCTTGCAGCCGAAATTGAATACCGGAGGCTTTCGTTTTTAGATATGGTAAATGAACGGTATTAGTGACGGTAATCTTGGCTGGGGTGGTAGGATTCGAACCTACGGTACACGATACCAAAAACCGTTGCCTTACCACTTGGCTACACCCCAACACAAAATTTTGTTTACGATGGTGATTAAAAAACATCAAGGGGTAATGGTGTAAAACGGCTGTGATATGATAATTTATACCTTTGTTCGATCAATAAGCCTGTCAGCCATGTATTTTTAGAAAAAAGTATTTTCTTTTTGTAATCTTCTTTTAAAGGGTCTAGATACCGCTCAAGCGACTCCGTAGCTCAACTGGATAGAGCAATTGACTTCTAATCAATAGGTTGAGGGTTCGAGTCCTTCCGGGGTCGCCATAAAAACCAATGCTTTCGTATTTGATTCATCGTGTATAAGCTGAAAAATTTCAGGCAAATTTAATTTTTGCTTTTGACGCTTTTCAATTTGACGGTGTTATCATCATCGTTATCAAACTCTGTTTTAATCGATTTACTTGCCTTTGCTCCCAAGGCTTTTAACGAATCAACTTGCGAAATTATATTACCCCTTCCTTTCGAAAGTTGACTGAAGGCTTGTGAATATGAATCATGTGCTTGATCTAATCGCTCTCCAACACGTTCCATGCTTTGAACAAAGCCATAAACCTTATCGTAAAGTTTGCCAGCGCGATCCGCTATTAATTCAGCGTTTTGATTTCGCCGATCAACTGCCCAAACGTTTGCAATTGTTTTCAAAGCCATCATCAGTGTTGTTGGAGTAGCTATGGTTATATTTTTTTCGAGAGCATATTCTGTTAAAGCAGGGTCCTCTCTAAGTGCTTCTGATAATGCGCCCTCGATCGGTACAAAGAGAATTACATAATCTATTGTTGAATTTTCAGCTATCTGATACCCTTTTGAAGATAGTGCGTTAATATGGTTCTTAATTGAGGTCAGATGCCGTTTGCGAGAAGTTAATGCATCAACTTCAGTTTCAGCGTTAACAGAGTCACTATACGCCAAAAGAGAAACTTTGCTGTCGATAACTAAACTTTTACCTCCTGGAATTCGAACTACTACGTCTGGACGCAACCTTTCGCCGTTTGCTCCTATTCTATGAGCTTGTGTTTCATATTCCTCACCATCTCTAAGCCCTGAACGTTCTAGTATATTTTCGAGAACCATTTCACCCCAGGCCCCTTGAACCTGAGTATCGCCTTTAAGTGCTTTAGTAAGGGAAATTGCTTCCTGAGATATTGCCTCTGAACGTTTAGAAAGCTGAGAAATTTCTGCTTTTAAGCGTTCACGGTCTTTCACTGTTTCTTCATGAACTTGTCTAAGCTCTTTTTCGAAATGTCCTACATGTTCTTTAAGAGGTGTAAGAGTTGCCTCAAGTTTTTCTATATTTGCTTTAGAAAAGCTTTCTCCTTGTGCCTTTAGGGCATTTTCTGCCAATTCCTTGAACTGGACTTCCATATCGCGCCTAACTTTGGAGAGCATTTCTATTTTTTCATTTGCCGCTCTGTTTTCCGCTTCACGTTGTGCATGAATTTTTGCTATTGTATTGGAATGTTCGCGCAACTGTACGTTTTGTTCATCAATTCTTTCTCGAAGATCTGACAGCTCACGTTTTAGTTGTTCAACTTCAAACTTTCGTTCTTGCGCTAAAGCAGTAAATTTTGCCGCTTCTTCTTTTGATTTGGATAATTCAGAGAACACTTCGTCGCTGTTAATAATCTGATTTTGGGATTGATCAGGTTTGCCAAAACGCTTGAATATTATAAAAGCTGCTGACCCAAATATTAATAGAGACAAAATAACGAAAAGGTTTTCTTGTATCTGCTGCAATATTATATCTCCAAATAGTCTCTACAGTGAGTTTTGATTTTAATTACTACCTTTTCCTAAAAGGATACCTTCCAAAAAGTCGCCTGCTGGACCGTAATTATAATAGCAGTTTTCTATATTAGATAACCGACTTGTGATACTTATTTTGGGAAAACCGATAAACTCCATGTCTTTCTTTAAAGTATTTATAAATATTTCATAATCAATAGTTTTCCTCATCCATTCATCTCGCATACGTAAAATTGCTAAACAGTCTGCTATACTTTCATTCATTAAATGTTCGTAGCTATTTCTTGGAGGATGAGGTTGATCTACATGGCCTGTCTGATGGTGGGCACATTCATGGTAGTCCACGAAAATTTGAAATTCTGGCGGTGATTTTTCATAATTGAAACGATAGATTATAGGTTTTCTGTCAGGACCTCTTATTGCCATTCCGGCGGTAACCTTGGAATTTGGGTTATTCTTTTGTAAAAAATTAACTTTCTCACCTAAATTGTTATAGCAGATGGGAGGTTCTGCGATTGTAAAGGTTTCAGCAGTTTCCTCACCCATTAGCTTACCAAATATAAAAATATGTATGATAAAAAAAATCAGAGTGACATAAGTAATCTTTAAGTGTCCAAGTAAAATAACTAGTCTCCATTTTTACAAATTTATTCGCTGCACGTTACCGCTTCCATTCAAAGCGAATTTCTGGGATTCTATCTGCTCCAAGTTGATTAAATTCTTTTTTTACAAAACCCTCCCGCATATAAAATTTGTGAGCTTTTGAATTAAGAGAATGGCTCTACAATTGAAGGAATGACGAGTGGCTTTTAATATGATTAATTAATTGTCTCCCATGACCTTGGCCGGGGTTTTTGCTATATTATGCGGCAATTGAATTATTGGGCATGTCAAATGATAGATAAGCAAAAATTGGATCACCTACTACCCATATCTCTCTATTTGGCATTCCCTCTTCTATTAATGATTCAAGTTCTGCTAATGTGAAGCGATTTGGCATCCACGATGTGACCCATGAGTGAACGATTTCTGCGCAAGAATTAGCATCACTTATATTTGCTTTACGAATATTTGCCATGAATTATCCCAATAAAATTTGCAGCCGCTTGTTCATTTGAGTAGGTGCCTGGAAATGGACAGCACATGTAAATTTCAGAAGTATTATAAACTGTTTTCATAAAAATTGAATAACGCTTTTCGCGTACTAGTTTTGTTCGATATAGTGAAGGCTTGAAACTGGCTGTTACGCATTTTTTTATTTTACTGAAACCTCACAAATAGGATTTTATTTATGAAGTATATCGCTACCGTTGTGTTGTTATTATTTATTTCAGGCTGTGGGTTAAAGCCATCTATAGATGATCCAAAGCTATCTGATGCGCAATTAGACTTAGAAAAGTTTTTGGTTGGTGACTTGGTAGCTTATGGACAATTTCAGGATGTTCTTGGAAATGTGAGCCGGCGTTTTGTAGTGGATATAACTGGTGAGTGGGACGGATCCAATCTTAAATTAACTGAAGATTTTGAATATTCAGATGGAACAACTGAACAAAGAATTTGGTATCTTAAAAAAGTGGGAGAACAAGGTTGGAGCGGTACAGCAGATGGAGTTATTGGCGAGGCCAAAGGCTTAGAGAATGGAGACACGTTCTATTGGAACTATACTATTGATCTACCGGTTCCAGACGGTACTATGCGTGTGACTTTTGATGACTACATGTGGCTCATATCTAACGATAGAATGCTTAATAAAGCTTACATGTCTAAGTTTGGAGTTCCGTTAGGAGAAGTAACAATTATGTTCGAGAAATTGTAGAACATATTAGACTTAATTTAACGCTTTTCTCATGTTATGAGCGCCTCTGATTAAGTATTTCTGGTAGCTTTGCGCATCAATGTTAGCTCCGCACATAACTAATCCAATTTTTTTTCCAATTAACTTTTTGTTTAAAGGCCAGATAGCCGCAGCGACAACAGCACCAGCAGCAGGCTCAACTGCAAGCTTAGCTTCCTCTTGTAATAGGGATAAACCTGCACAAATTTGATCATCTGTTACCGTCACAAATTGATCGACAAATTTTTCACAAACAGAATAGCTAAAGGGAAGTGCCATCGGCGGTGCGAGACTATCGGCGATGGTATCAATTTTGTTCAAAGTAACTGGTTTCCCCACTTTTATAGATTGTGACATGCTATTTGCACCGATTGGCTCAACAGCATAAACTTCACAGTTTCGATTTCTAAGTTTAATTGCCGCCGCAACTCCAGACATCAGTCCACCACCCCCCACAGCTACAACGACCGCATCCAAATCAGAATGATCGTCTATTAGCTCTAAACCAACACCAGCTGCGCCCAAGGTTGTGTTAATGCCTTCAAATGGATGGATGAATGTTCTATTTTCCTCCCGCATTAGTCTATCTGCCTCTGCAAAAGTCGCCACACCACCTTCTTTCATTATTATTTCTGCACCAAACGTTTCCGCAAGTGACACACGAAACGGGTTTGCTGATGTCTGCATGACCACTTTAGCAGATAGTTTTTCAACTTTTGCAGCCCATGCAGAGGCGATAGCGTGATTTCCAGCACTTGCCGCTGTGATTCCAAACTTCTTATCTTCCTCGGTAATTTGTTTGGTTGCCGAGAGGGCACCTCTGGCTTTAAATGTTCCTGAATGCTGAAAGCATTCAAGTTTCATATACAGCTCACTTTCTTTAATAAGATTACTTAAAAGAGGCGATGAAAGCCTAATTGTTGGGGTATGCAGTATTGACGAGGATAGCTCTGAATAGCGCCTTTCTATCGATTTAATACTAATGGCTTCCAAGCTCGAGTTATTCAACTCAGTTTCCTTCCTAAATCAGTGTTAGCAACAATAATTTTGGTATATACGCTTAGCACGCATCGACGTAAAATCCTTATTCGATGAGCGGCTATTTTAGTTTAAAAAAACAAATTTTTAAAGTTCATCGGTACGGATAATATAAGCTATCAGTAAAACGGCTGTAAGCACTCCAAACAGTGCTGCGTATTTTAAAAACCATAAAACTGGATCGATAGAGAAAATACTTACAAAACAAAGTAATAGATACAGGAAAGCAAAGAATAAAGGTGCTTTTTTCCCTTTAAATTTGGCTTTGTTATTGCTGTGTGGTTTCATAAAACAGTAAATTCTAACTAAATAACGCTTTCGTAAGGTTAGTTTTTTAAATGCTTTCGTAAATATTGCTAAGCGATTTTTTCGCGTGCGTACCAAAAAGAAATTTTGAAACCTAATTATTTAGCTTTTTTTCAAATTTTATGTTATCGTTCGGTTGTGGATGACGGCCTCTGCTGAACCGACACTACAGAAGATGACCTTAAAATGCTGCGTGGTCCAAGTACACCGTCATCCAACTTAATGGTAAAAATAATGTGGTTTTTGATTATTCCTGCCCGGGCATCGGATAGCCCCCAGCAGTTTTTGCTGCACTTATTGCCTTATCTACGTTCATTTCTGGCAGTATTAGTAGTTCATCCCAACCTCCAGAAAGCATCATATTTGCATGTAAACCAGAAGCGGTTTCATAATCATCGACCTCGACATCCGCAATGACATCGAAAGGACCCTGTAGATATGTCACGGTCCCGAGTTTTCCACCTACCTTCTCAACCATTTTCTTTACAGCTGAAACTCTAGCGGCATAGGTGCTATTCATCATGCCTTGCATCCCAGCTGCACTATATGCTCCAAGAAAAAATACTTTCATTTATGACTCCTATTTTCCCAACTTCGGGAAAGGTCGCAATCGCAAACCATTTTGTCAACAAATCTGATTATTGAGCCTTGGCAGTTTGATTAGCAGTTGGCTTCCTCGAGAATAATATCTAGTGTGTCAATTATCATATCGATATCTCCTATTTCGATGGATAATGGCGGACGAATTTTTAAGACATTATCCATAGGGCCCTCACTCCCAATTAGGATCCTGAAATCGCGCATGCGATTTTTGACGAAACTACATAATCGCATATTTTCTCTACCAGTTTCGTCGATGAGCTCGATGCCGACGAAGAGGCCCATACCCCGTACGTCCCCAATCGATTGATATTTATCCTTAAGATTTTTTAGCCCTGTTTTAAGTTTTGCCCCCATTTTTTTTGCATTGGCCTGAAGCGCCTCCTGATCAACTACTTTTATTACCTCATTTGCAATCGCGCATGACAATGTCGAACCTCCAAACGTAGAAAAAAACTCAATTCCGTTATCAAAATTATTTGCAATTTCCTCGGTAGTTGCAACAACTCCAATGGGATGACCGTTTCCAATCGGTTTGCCAAGTACAACGATATCGGGGCAAACTTCTTGATATTCAAAGCCAAAATAGTAATCTCCAAGGCGTCCTAACCCAGTTTGCACTTCATCCGCTATACAAACCCCACCATGTTCTCGTATTTGTCTATAAACTGCTTCTAAGTAACCTGGCGGTGTAATAATTTGTCCCCCAACTGACGGAAACGTTTCTGCAATAAACCCGCATAATTTTTGGTTTTTTGATTTCAAAACTTTTATTGCTTGATTTATTTGATTGGCAAATTTTGCTCCACAGTTAGGATCATCTCTTTTGTAGGTACCCCGATAGTCGTCGGGTATTTCTACCAACTCTAGCCAGTTGGGTTGTCCTACGCCATTTGGTTTATTAAATTTGTAAGCTGATAAATCGATAGCACCGGTGGTATTTCCAAAATAGCCATGATCTGTGGTGATCATACCTTTTGCTTTTGTATGTTCCCGAGCCAGACGCAGAGCTAACTCGTTAGCTTCTGAGCCAGAATTGACGAAAAAGCAAACCTTAAAACTTTCTGGTAATTTTGAAAGAATATTTTCTGCTAAATCTGATTGGTTTGGGTGTAGATATCTTGTATTGGAGTTAAGCTTTCTAAGTTGCTCAGACGCTATATTTTGTATTCTAGGATGTGAATGTCCAACATGAGGAACATTATTATAAGCATCTAGATACGGTCTGCCCCATTCATCAAATAGATGAGTTTTCCAGCCCCTTAAAAATAAAATTGGATCATCATATGATAGCCTCAAGTTGCCGGCGAATTTTTCTTTTCGCTTGGCATATATTTCAGCTTTCTGTATCGGTCTAAATTCGACACGTTCATCGGTTAAATTTAAAATTGCTGCAGGGTTGGGGCAGATAGCATTAAAGAATCCTAGGTCATCTGGATCTGCAACTCCTGGCCAGTCGTTTTCAAGGCCATTAATGGTCAGTGCAACTTGAAAATGTAAATGAGGGGCCCAGCCTCCATTTACACCAATGTCGCCTAGAACACAGAATTGTTCTCCTTTTTTTATTTTTCTGCCGACTTTATATTGCTTGGGAAAATTTGGATCCAGATGCCCATACAAGCTGTAAAAAACATCGTTATAATCAGTTTTATGCTCGAGAATTATCATCCCACCGTAGTCAAGTGCGTTTTCGCGATTTTCTAGGGCTAAAATTTCTCCATCCAAAGGTGCAAAAACAGGCGTTGCTGCAGGTGCAAAAATATCAACTCCGAGATGCACCGTACGTCGGTTGCTCGCTTTGTAAGGTCCAAAGCTAAATTCTCGAGCGGTATAAATTAGTCTTGGTTCGTTATAATATCCCAGAAATATTTCATTTTCGCACGTTTCAGCAGAGCCAATTTCTTTTGCCTCGTGCTTTGATAATTTGAAGGGGTTCTTTGGAATAGAAGAATTTTCAACTGCCAAAGATACTAAAGGAACACTTGCCAGTGGCTTTCCAATAACCTGGGCAAAGTTACCACAATTTTTATAAATCCAAGATCGTATTCTTCTTTCATTGGGTACAAATTCCTGGCCGCAAGCTTTTCTAAGTCGACATTTAAGGAGTTCTGCGTTTATTTTATGGTTTTCAAGAAAATCCCAGGCAGGCTTTTGTGATACAGTTACATATGGGTCATTCGGAAATTCTAATGCTAACATTGTAGAATTTACGACGCTCACTGCTAGACGCATCAATAGCAAGTCCCAAATCATGTCAATCTCTAGTTTTGTAAGGGGGCACGTCTGGTTAAACCCAGATACCAACGCAACTAAGGATTTTTCGGGGCTGGGAGCGTCTAGGACAATATATGCGCCAGCTATGGCAACTTCACAGACACGCGGTGCAACACACATATCCCCAAAATCAATTATGCCCGACACTGTTTTTTGCTCGTCATAATCACCAGCAATTATGATATTATAATCATTTGGGTCATTTTGTATGACTTGTCGATTTAACGATTTCAGCTCAGGTAAGCGTCTATTGAAATTGACTGAAATATTTTTAATTAGCTCGTAACGGTTTTTATTTTTAATACAAGTTAGGTGATCATCAATCCACCCAGATTGTAAAAGATTCCACTTAAAATCTCTATCAAGCTTTTTATTTTTATAATTGCTCAACGCTTTTGTAGTTGCACCCAGCACCTCACCAATTTCTTTTATTAAACTGGGCGGCTTTGAACGTAACTTTGCTAAACACTTTCCTGGAATATACTCTAAAGTCCAAAGGTATCGCAAATTTCCAGTTTTGTCAGCAACCTCTATACAGCTTTGTCCATTAAGGCTCAAAAAAACTGTAGGTGTGGTCGGCAAATTCGCAATTTTTTCTATGTGCTGCATCGCTGAAATTTGTGATTTAACTAGCCATTCAGGGCAATTTTCACGCATAACTTTCAAGATTAAATGTTTTTTAGATGTGCTTATCGCTAAAAAATTTAAATCGTATTCGCCGTCTAACCTAGTTAGCTTTGACTTTATACCCCAGTTTTTGCTTAAAACGTCGGCCCAGTATTGAGTGCTGTCATCAATTTTATTTGGAGTTGCCATCTGATTGCTTTCTCATGGGCTTGTTACTATTTATAAAGTTTTTATTTTAGTCTACAGATTAGAATATTGATACGTTTGTCACACCAGCTGTAGTGACCTACCACACCTGAAAATCGTTTTAAAATCGAAAATAATCATTTAGTAATAATGTAATTTAAACTGTAAGCAATTAGTTATCAAAAGCTATTGTTTGCAGTGCAAAATTAAACGTATTTTATTAGTAAGATACAGAAGAAAGATGGTGACCAAGAAATTACAGTCACTGGTGTAATTGATGTCTAATGCTGTTACTCAGTTTCTCTCTCTGCTTCACCTTTAGGACGCACTAAATTTATTAAGTTCCAGCGGATCGCCAGAGCTGATAGTGCCAGCAGTAATATCGCCCCACTTTCATAAAGTAGGTCTACTGTATTTATACCTTTGCCCTGCAAAATAATTAATCTGCAGAGAGCCGTTATAGCTATGAAAATCGGTACTGTTATAGGGATTTTGCGGAATTTGTAAAAAGCAGCCACCATTCCTAAAACTTCCGCGTAGATAAATAATAGTAACAGGTCTGTTAATTTGACTGCGCGAATAGAAACGACAGTAACTATTTCAAATACTACGGCGTAAGTGGTTAGAAAAGCGATAATAACTAGGAGAGTTTTCTCCATCATTGTTATTATTTTGTACCAGTCCACCGAGGCTTTTTCTTTTTCTTTCATTATTGGTAAGTAGGTCTGAAATTTAAAATGTCGAAAGTATTTACATGCGATCTTTTTAAATTGTCTAAAATGCTTTTAACATTAGCTTTCTAAATTAATGTACATAGGGCTCCTAAAATCAATATATGCATTCTTAACTTTTACTATTTGTTTTTCCTGTTAGATAAATGGATCATGTTACGGTAGTGAGTGAATTGATGGCAAAAAAATTTCAAATTACTTTAGCCCAGCTAAACCCTACGGTCGGAGATCTCGAAGGCAATTATAAAGTCGCTTTTGAAGCGTGGGAACAAGCGCAAAAGATGGGTAGCGATCTTATAGCATTCACTGAGTTGTTTATAACGGGTTACAATACTCAGGATCTGATAAAGAAACCCTCTTTTTTCAAAGCAGCACAAGATCAAATTTTACAATTAGCGAAAGCTTGTAGAAAAGGACCCGCTATAGCAATTGGTGGCCCAGCCTATATTGAAGATAAGCTTTATAATGCCTATTATATCTTAGTCGATGGTAATATTGCTAATGTAATAATGAAGCATCATTTGCCAAATCAAAACGTCTTTGATGAAAAAAGAATTTTTGATGAGGGAGAAATATCAGGACCCTATCAGATCGGTCCAATTAGAATTGGAAGTCCAATATGTGAGGATGCTTGGCATTCTGACGTATCTGAAACATTATCAGAGACGGGCGCACAAGTTCTGCTAGTGCCCAATGGGTCGCCTTATTATAATGGTAAAAATGATGTTCGACTAAACAAAATGGTCGCTAGAGTAGTAGAAACAAATCTACCTTTGATCTATTTGAATATGGTTGGCGCACAGGATGATCAAGTTTTTGATGGCGGCACTTTCGCCTTGAACCGAGGCGGGAGCTTGGCAATCAAACTACCTTTATTTGAAGAAGCCTTAGAGCATATAGTCCTTGAGGAAACAGATATAGGTTGGAACATAATTAAAGGTGAATTAGCCAAAGTTCCTTGTGACAAGGAGTTGGATTATCATGCTATGGTCATGGGCTTGCGGGATTATTGTAAGAAATCGGGTTTTGAAAAGGTGGTACTTGGGCTCTCAGGGGGTATCGATAGTGCCCTTGTTGCGGTAATTGCTTCCGATGCAATAGGATCGGCAAATGTGCGATCTATTATGTTGCCATCCCCATACACTTCGCAGACCTCGCTAATTGACGCAACCGATCTTGTAGAAAATTTAGGCTGTAAATCTGATACTTTACCAATAAATGATAGTCTTACGGCTATTGATAAAACGTTATCTAGTACGTTTGAGGGTCGTAAAATTGATCTTACGGAGGAAAATATTCAGTCACGGCTTCGTGGCTTATTGCTAATGGCTGTTTCAAATAAGTTTGGCGAGATGTTATTAACAACTGGGAATAAATCAGAAGTAAGTGTCGGTTATTCGACAATTTATGGTGACATGGCGGGTGGGTTTAACCCAATAAAAGATCTCTATAAAACAAAAGTTTTTGAAATTTCTAAATGGCGGAATAAAAACCATAGATCCTGGATGAAAGGGCCGCCCGGTTCTATAATTCCGGACAACATCATAACCAAAGCCCCCACAGCTGAATTGCGTCCAAATCAAAAGGACAGTGATAGTTTACCTGATTATCCAGTTTTAGACGCAATTCTTACTATTTTGGTTGATGAGGATGGGTCGACGAGTGATTGTTTGAAAGCAGGTTACAATAAAAGTGACGTAAGCAAAGTTGAGAAGTTGCTCTATGGAAGTGAGTACAAGAGGTTTCAGTCGGCTCCTGGTACCCGTTTATCACAACGTGCTTTTTGGTTGGATAGGCGGTATCCTATAGTTAATAAGTGGCGCGACAAATAGTAATTTTAGTTTTACTCTTCTTGTAAAATACTTGCCTTCGCGCTGACACCACGGTTTAAGATATAGTAATATTTTTGTTTGATTAGGTTTCTTATTGGAAAATCAAAAACTTTGTCGAAAGTGTTTTAAGCTTTTTGAAAAATTGGAACGATGCCCCAATTGCGGTTCTCCAATAATTATCTCGCACCCAGAACTGCTCTCCCTAAATATTGCTCACATGGATTGCGATTCATTTTATGCTTCTGTTGAGAAAAGAGATCGACCTGAGTTGATCGATAAGCCCGTTATAATTGGTGGGGGTAGGCGTGGTGTTGTTTCCACCGCTTGCTATATTGCACGTATCCGAGGAGTCCATTCAGCAATGCCTATGTATCGTGCATTAAAATTATGTCCAGATGCTGTTATATTAAGACCGAGAATGAAACTATATGCAGAAATCAGCCGGCAGATAAGAACGATGATGCTTGAGTTGACACCTGCGGTCGAGCCTATTTCTCTAGACGAGGCTTTCTTAGATTTAACTGGCACTGAAAGGCTTCATAAAAAGCCACCTGCTGTCTTGCTTGCAGAACTCACTAGCAGACTAAAGAATGAGCTCGGATTGACAGGGTCAGTTGGGCTTTCGCACAATAAATTTTTGGCAAAAGTAGCTTCTGACCTTGATAAGCCAAGCGGGTTTTCCATAATTGGTAAATTTGATACAGAAAAATTCCTATCTACCAAACCGGTAAATATTTTGTGGGGTGTCGGCGCTGGAACTAAAGAGAAGCTTGCGGCAATGGGGATTAAAAACCTCAACGATTTGAAACGATGGGATGAGAGTGATTTTGTAAGAAAGTTTGGCTCCTCTGGCAAAAGATTAAAGGCTTTGGCGTCTGGAAAAGATAATCGACGCGTTTTGCCGGAAAGATCGATAAAATCTATCTCGAACGAAACAACCTTTGGAAAAGATGTTGGCCAGAGCAGCATTTTAGTTGGTCACTTATGGCGTATGTGTGAAAAGGTTTCAGATAGGGCAAAGTCTCGCGAAATAGCTGGTAAGGTAGGAGTGCTGAAGTTAAAAACTAGCAAACACCGATTGATTACTCGAAGATTAACGTTCAAAGAGCCTACTAATATTGCTGATAGATTATTTAGCGCTTTGGAGCCCTTGTTAGAAAATGAAATAAAAGAAGTACGATTTAGATTGCTTGGTGTTACATTGATGGATCTGTGTGATCAGAAGTACGCAGATTTGACTGGCGATTTACTGGATCCATATTCCAAGAATAGAGAACGGGCGGAGCTTGCGAGTGATCAAATTCGTAAAAAATTTGGTGTTAACGCTATTATCAAGGGCAGAAGTTTAAGATAAATTACTCTGCAGCAATTGAAGTTAAGCAGGTATGGATTTGTGAAAAATCTCGCATGATATTTTGCAACTTATTCTTAAGTTTGTGAAATTTCTCTAATTTTTGGATTTTGCGTTCATCCATATAAATTGATCGATCTATTTCCAGTTGGATCGCATGACGGTTTAATCCAGGACTTCCATATTTTTGAACAATGTAGGCGCCAGAAAATGGAATATTTCGACTGGCTCGGAGACCATTCTTAGATATTAATTTGATCAAATCGTTAATAATTTCAGGAGCACATGTAGCTCCATATCTGTCGCCTAGTACTATTTGACTAGTGCGAAAACTAGAAGATGCATTCAAAATTGCCTCATGTGGCATAGAATGTGTATCGATTAAAATTGAATACCCAAATTGTTGTCGAGCTCGATCCAATAATTCTGCAAGTTTTGAATGATAGGGATCCCAGAAGTTCTCTAATCGTTCGATAGCTGCTTCTTTGGATAGCTTTCCTGAATAAATTTCTTTCCCATTTGCAACTACTCTTGGGATAACACCCAATCCAGATACGACACGAGGATTTTGTCTGTTAGGTTTGATTCCTTCTATTATTGCTGGGTCCAGTTCATCTCTTGCTCTGTTTAAATCTACGAAAGCTCTTGGTATTTCTGAGCAAATTAGAGGAATGCCCAGGGCTGGGGCAAAATCCATAAGCTCATCTACAAATGCGTCTTCGGAACTTCGCAATGTTATAGGATCAAGGATAGACTGCTCTTTAACTGATGATAGGTAGTTTCGGCCTGAGTGCGGAGATGCAATGACTATTCCAGAGAGCAGAGCTTCAGGCTCTATCAGTCTGTAAGACTTTGTTTCTAAACTTTCATACTTCATAATTTGACTTTAGCTTGTAATTTTTGAATCGAAAACCCCTTGAACAAACTTGTAAAACTTTTTATAGACCTTCCACCGGCGCGGGACCCCCGCCGCATTTTGGGCGGTTAGCTCAGCGGTAGAGCACTACGTTGACATCGTAGGGGTCACTGGTTCGATCCCAGTACCGCCCACCACGCAGTACCCATCTTGTTGGGTTAGATTGGCGCTTTTGCGCGTCTGAGTTTAAGGAGAGGCCTTATGAAGGTTAAAAATTCACTTCGCTCGTTAAAGCAGCGCCATCGTGATTGCCGTGTGGTAAGGCGTAAAGGCCGAGTTTATGTCATTAACAAAACTCAGCGACGTTTTAAAGCCCGCCAGGGATAACTAAATTCATCTTTGTCAAAAAATATTGGCTTAGGGGCTTCAAAGTTTCTAGTTTGGGTAAATTTAGAGCTGCCGTATATCGTCAAGTATTTTGACAGCGGCGAGCTTTTTGTTTTTAGCATTCACAATCGGCCGACCAACAACTATGTGATCTGCGCCATTTAATATCGCTTCCTTTGGAGTAGAAACTCGTTTCTGATCACCAAATTCTGTTCCGACAGGTCTAATACCAGGCGTGACAAGTAACTTATTTTTTGAATTTGGAAGATCACGTATGCTTATACATTCCTGCGGAGACGCAATAACACCATCGGCACCCGCTTCAAAAGCTCTCGACGCTCTTTCAGAAACTAAATCCTTAATGTCTCCATTTTTGATCATGGAAGCATCCAAATCTTTTCTGTCTAACGACGTTAAAATGGTCACGGCAAGTATTTTTAGATTAGATCCAGCCGCGCCGTTCTTGGCTGCGGTTACCACGCTCGGGTCCCCATGGACGGTTAGGAAATCTATATCAAATTTTGATATTCCCTTTACGGCGGCCTCGATAGTAGCGCTGATATCAAATAATTTCAGATCTAGGAAAATGCGTTTGCCATATTCGCCCTTCAGTTCATTAGCGAGTGCAAGGCCTCCCGAAGTTAACATTCCCAAGCCAATTTTATAAAATGATACAGCGGTATCTAGTTGCCTAACTAATTCTAATCCAGCAATTATATTTTGGACGTCTAACGCAACAATTAGTCTGTCATCTGGCATAGTCAGTTCTTTCATTTATTAATTAATTTTCCCTTATCTATATGACAATGAATTTGGTCAACCATTTATGAGTTTCCATAAGTTTAGAGTAATTTTAAAAGAGAGTTCTTGAAAATCACGAGGCACCTTACCACATGTAGAACGAGGCCAAAATAGTTCTTGCTTCATTGTAAGGAGATCTGAAATTAACTGGCGCTTTAAAAGGAGTTTGAGATGGATTTAGAAAAATTCACTGAGCGGTCGCGTGAATTTATACAAGCAGCGCAAGCAGCAGCGCTAGCTGCAGAACATCAGCGAATTTTGCCCCAACATCTTTTAAAAGTTATTCTTGAAGATAAGCAAGGTTTTGCAAAAAATTTGCTCAAAAAGATTGGTGTAGACTCGCACAAAATATTGGTAGAACTCGATCTTTTACTCGGTAAAGTTCCAAAAATTAAATCTGAAAATTCACAAATGTTCTTTGACACGCAAACTTTGCGTGTTTTGGAGCAAGCGCAAGCACTTGCCAAAAAAAATGCTGATAAATTCGTATCCTTGGAACGGATATTGTGTGCCTTAGCAACCGTAAAATCAGATGTAAAAAATATTTTGGATGGATCAGGTGTTTCTATAGCAGCCTTGGAAATGGCGATCTCTGACTTTAGAAAAGGCCGTACTGTTGAAAGTGTAAATGCTGAAGATAGTTTCGAGGCCTTAAAAAAATATACGACAGATCTCACTCAAGCTGCCAAAGATGGTAAAATAGATCCGATCATTGGTCGAGATGATGAAATTAGGCGGTCAATGCAGGTTTTAAGCCGGCGAACCAAGAACAATCCAGTCTTAATCGGGGATCCTGGTGTTGGTAAGACGGCGATAGCAGAGGGAATGGCCCTAAGAATAATAAATGGTGATGTGCCAGAAAGTTTAAAAAATAAGAAGCTTTTGGCTCTGGATATGGGCGCTTTGATCGCAGGCACAAAATTTAGAGGAGAGTTTGAAGAGCGTTTAAAAGGCATCCTGAGTGAGATGTCTGCTTCATTAGGCGAGGTGATACTTTTTGTAGATGAAATGCATATGTTAGTTGGCGCTGGGAAAACTGATGGAGCCATGGATGCAGCGAATTTGATTAAGCCTGCTTTAGCACGAGGTGAATTGCACTGTATCGGGGCAACTACCCTTGATGAGTATCGCAAGTATGTAGAGAAAGATGCAGCTTTAGCGCGTCGTTTCCAACCAGTTATTGTCGCTGAGCCAACAGTTGAGGATACGATATCGATTTTGCGTGGGATCAAGGAAAAGTATGAACTTCACCATGGGGTTAGAATTACTGATGGTTCTTTGGTGGCTGCGGCCACGCTATCGAATAGATATATTACCGATAGGTTTCTCCCTGATAAAGCGATTGATTTAATAGATGAGGCAGCAAGTCGTTTGAGGATGGAAGTTGATAGTAAACCCGAAGATCTAGATGCACTTGACCGAGAAATAATGCAAAAGCAAATAGAAATTGAAGCCCTTAGATTGGAAAGTGATAAGGCGTCAACTGAAAGGCTGACACGGCTTGAAGAATCTCTGAGTAAATTACAAGAGAATAGCTCTGTTTTGACTGCGCAATGGCAAGCAGAGCGAGATAAAATGGCCAATGCAAGGGTAATCAAGGAAAAATTAGAAACTGCGAGAGCGGAGCTGGATGCTGCAAAGCGAGATGGAAATCTCGCAAAGGCTGGTGAGCTGTCGTATGGAGTTATACCTCAACTTGAAAAAGAATTAAATTTGGTTGAGGTCGAAGACGGTGGGGGCCAAATTATAAAGGAGGCTGTAGCTCTAGAGCAAATTGCTCAAGTTGTTGAGCGCTGGACTGGCGTACCAACATCTAAAATGCTTGAAGGTGAGAGAGAAAAGTTACTTAAAATGGAAGATCATCTCGAGGCTAGAGTTATTGGGCAGGAAGAAGCTGTTCATGCTCTGGCTAATGCAGTGAGACGAGCGAGAGCTGGCCTAAATGACGAAAAGCAACCATTGGGTTCTTTTTTATTTTTAGGACCTACTGGTGTTGGAAAAACAGAATTAACAAAAGCCATAGCAGAATTTTTGTTTGATGATGATAATGCCATGGTGCGCATTGATATGTCAGAATATATGGAAAAACATTCAGTATCCAGATTGATTGGCGCGCCTCCCGGATATGTTGGTTACGATGAGGGAGGTGTGTTAACTGAGGCAGTTCGGCGAAGGCCATATCAAGTAGTCCTGTTTGATGAGGTGGAAAAGGCACATCCAGATGTTTTTAATCTTCTCCTTCAAGTATTAGACGACGGTATCTTGACCGATGGCCACGGGAGAGTTGTTGATTTCAAACAAACAATAATTATCCTTACATCTAACTTAGGCGCACAAGCTCTGAGCGATCCAAAAACTCTTAAAAACATTGAAACTGCAAAAGCAAACGTGATGGACGCGGTGCGATCCCATTTTAAACCTGAGTTTATAAACAGGCTTGATGAAACCATCATTTTCAATCGGCTGTCAAAAGAGCACATGTCTAGAATTGTGGATATTCAACTTAAAATACTTCACGATCGTATTTCCTCTCTTAATTTAAAAATTGAGTTAGGGGCGGGGGCAAGAGACTGGATTGCTCAGCAAGGGTATGATCCAGTATATGGCGCACGACCCTTAAAACGCGTTATTCAGACCTATTTACAAAACCCGATAGCCGAGTTGATCCTTGCAGGGAAGCTCTCGGAAGGTGAGGTGATCGAGGTTACTGATGGTCCTGAAGGTTTGCTCATAGGAGAGTACGCATCTTCTAGACAGAATGTAAAACCTGATTCAGTGGTTCTTCATTGATTTTTAAGATTTTACAAAATGTTAGATTAGTAATTTAACTGGTTTAGCTAATGTTTTTATGGTAAATTATTGTTTAAATTTTACTGCATCAGGAAAATTAAGCAGATTTTTAATTAAAAATTGCTTTTTTGCTAAATTAGGGCTTGCGACTCTAATTCATTGTGTCTAGAAGCCCCTTCATCGGGTGTGTTCAACAATACATTTGGTCGCTCTAGAAAGAGTTATAATTTTAGAGTGTAAAATCTAGATTTGAGGAGCGGTTTGGTGCTGAGTTATTTTGGCGCAATCGTTTTTTTTGTCTGGAACGATATTTGACATTGATGGAACACTGAAGAGATATGCGGGCAGTTTGGTTCGTTGATCGATGGATCAGCCTTTGCATATCGCGCTACTAGGATTTAATCCGATAATGTAGTGTCAGCTTCACTGTTTGTCGGCTTTCGGTATCTTTTGATACTGATGCAACAAACAGTTTTGATTGGTTTGAATAGCCAATCAATTGATGTGCAGAGGTTCGAACGTCAAGGACAGCATAGTGATATGCTTTCAACTTGAGAGTTTGATCCTGGCTCAGAACGAACGCTGGCGGCAGGCCTTATACATGCAAGTCGAGCGCATCCTTCGGGATGAGCGGCGGACGGGTGAGTAACGCGTGGGAATGTGCCCTTCTCTACGGAATAGCCACTGGAAACGGTGAGTAATACCGTATACGCCCTCAGGGGGAAAGATTTATCGGAGAAGGATCAGCCCGCGTTAGATTAGGTAGTTGGTGGGGTAACGGCCTACCAAGCCTACGATCTATAGCTGGTTTTAGAGGATGATCAGCCACACTGGGACTGAGACACGGCCCAGACTCCTACGGGAGGCAGCA
>LUQC01000032.1 GCA_001627925.1 Rhodobacteraceae bacterium REDSEA-S34_B6
AAACGAACAGATCCTCTGGTTCCATGGATTTCGTAAGCATATCCCATTTTGCGACCAGTCGCTACTCGACTAAAATACATGTGCCCCATAGCCCCACTATCAAATCGACACATAATTTGAGCATGATCATCGTTACTGACACGTCCACCTGGACGCTTTTCATGTACTGTTTCGTACTCACACATTAACGATCGGATCGGTCCCATCAGCGCCAAAGCTGCATTAATCATATGTGGAGCCAAATCACCCAGAGTACCATTTGACATACTAGTGCATCGCCATGATGCGGGTGTTTGTGGGTCAGAAAGAAAATCTTCTGTATGCTCGCCACGAAACCAAGTCACCTTTCCAAGTTCACCATTAGCCAAATACCTTCTTACAAACTGACTTGCCGGCGTCCGAATATAATTAAAACCTACCATATTCGGCAGCCCACTTGCCTCTGCGGCGTCAGTCATTATTCGAGCATCTTCCAAAGAAGATCCCAAAGGTTTTTCGCAAAATACTGGCTTACCCTCAGCAAAGGCTGCTAAAGCAATGTCACGATGTTCGGTTTGCGGTGTAGCAATAACGATTGCTTCCACAGCAGGGTCTTTCACTAAAACATTCCAATCAGAGGTTGCTGTTTTGAAACCATATGCCTTTCGATATTTCTCAGCAGTCGTATTAGTCCGAGCGCAAATCATTTGAAGTCTTGGCCTTAAGTAGGTATCAAAAACAGCTCCAACTGAAGACATAGCAACTGAGTGGGCTTTTCCCATGTAGCCGCCCCCGACAATGCCTATTCCAATCTCACGCATTTTTAGCTAGAACCTCTGCCAAACCAAAATATAAGCTTCGCAGGAACGCGTATCACCAGTTTGAAACGACAGCAACATAAAAGATTTTGCATTTTTAATAGGAAATAATGAAAGAATTTTTAAGTAATGAACGAATTATTTGAGGCTATAAAAGGCAAGAAATTCGCAGTATTTGGAAGGGCAGGTATTGATCTATTTTGCAATGAAGTAGGCGCAAAAAGTGAGAACTCTGAAATTTTTAGATCCGACTTGGGTGGATCTTCCGCAAATATATGTGCAGGACTGGTCAAGCTTGGCTCACAAGCGAGCTTAATTACTTCAGTTTCCGATGATGCAATTGGGCGATTTGCACTCAACCGGTTGAAAGACTACGGAGTGGATACAAAATATGTAAAGACGATTTCTGGAGAGTGCCGCACGTCTCTTGCCATTTATGAAAGTACCTTAGACAATTTTCAGAACGTGATATACCGTAATAATGCAGCAGATTTTCAAGTAGAAATAGCGGATGTAGACTTAGTTCATTACAATAACTATAGTGCGATTATAACCGCAGGGACAGTGTTTGCTTCAGAACCTTCGCGGTCTTCAACATTTCATGCCATCGAAAATGCCCGCCAAGCCGGAATACCCGTGATATTTGATATTGATTATCGACCTTACAGTTGGCCATCAGCTGAAATTGCTTCTGATGTATTATCAAAGGCCGGGATGAGTAGCGATCTTATTGTAGGTAATGATGAAGAATTTGGCTTTATGGCCGGAGATTATGGCAAGGGCCTCGATAAAGCGAAAGAATTAGCTTCTTTAGGGAAAACAGTGATTTATAAAATGGGTGAGAAAGGTGCTATCTCGTTGACGTTGGAAAATGAAATTAAAACCGGTATTTACCCCACTGCGGCGATTAAACCAGTAGGTGCAGGTGACAGTTTTATGGCAGGATTACTAGCCTCAATAGCAGATGGCTTCAACCTCAAAGAATCTGTTCTTAGGGGCTCAGCCTGTGCTGCAATTGTGGTATCACGACCTGGTTGTGCTGGAGCAATGCCGACGATAGATGAACTGGGGGCATTCTTAAAAAACCACCCATCCAAAGCAACATAAAAAGAAAGCTAAGTTATGCATATTGCCCCATATGAGAACAAAAACATCCCTATAGTGGATGTTGACCATGATCTGGTGCCATTAAATTATTTCAACATTGTAAAATTATCTAAAGGTGAAAATTTTAAATACAGATTAAACCATTATGAAACGTGCATAGTGCCTGCTACTGGCACCATCAATATTGATGTTGATGGTCAACATTTTAATTCGGTGGGAAATAGATCTATAGACGTTTGGGGTGGAGAACCAGAAGGTGTCTATGTCCCTGCAAATACGAAAGCTTGCTTTGAATGTATTTCTGATACAGCCGAGATTTTTATTGCTGGGGCAAAATATGAAAAAGTTTTGGAACCTTTTGCGGTAAGACCCAAAGATATAGATTTAGTTCAGTATGGATCGGACGAAACAAAAACCCACCGCAAAATAAAACATATTTTGGGTGCTAACCAAAGAGATAAAGTTGGAAGACTACTAGTAAGCGAACTTTATACAGTAGGCTCTGGTGGCTGGTCTGGCTTCCCATCTCATAAGCACGATACTGATCGTTTGCCTCAGGAGACCCGGCATGACGAAACCTATAATTTTAGGTTTAAACCAAATTATGGCTCTGGCCTACAGATGCTACAACGCGAGGATAACAAACCGGGTGAAGCCTATCATATAATGGATGGCTCGACAGTATTAATCGATAAGGGTTACCACCCCTGCTGTGCACTACCGGGCTACAAAATGTATTACTTCACCATACTTGGCGGATTAAGCCAAAGGCCATTAAAACAATTTTTTCAGCCAACGCATGAAGAGCAATTAGCCACAATACCAGGCATAATGGATATGGTGGCAAAATTTAAATGACAATTGCTACACTAACCGACGTATTACAGCCTGCCATGCAACAAGGATACGCAGTAGCCGGGCTGGTAACACTTGGATGGGAAGATATGCGAGCCTATGTTAGCGCAGCAGAAGAAGAAAATGTTGCAATTATCCTTCAAGCGGGCCCTTCTTGCAGATCTCATACACCTCTGCCTATCTTAGGCAAGATGTTCAATCATCTAGCTAGTGAGGCAAGTGTGCCTGTAGTAGCCCATTTAGATCACGGGTATACTGAAGAGGAGTGTAAAGAAGCTATTGACTGTGGATTTACCTCAGTCATGTTTGACGGGTCGAGACTTTCACTTCAAGAAAATATAGACAGAACAGCACGCATCGCTGAGTTAGCTCATGAAGCGGATATTTCGTGCGAAGGTGAAATTGGCTTTGTAGGTTATTCAGATGGAGAAAAATCAAACGGCACGAACCCATCAGAAGCAAAAATATTTGCAAAAGATACAAAAGTCGACGCAATGGCAATATCCGTTGGAAACGTTCATTTACAAAAACACAAAGAGGGCAAACTAGACTTGGAGCGGATCAGACTTATAGAGCAGGTAACCTCAATACCGTTAGTGATCCATGGAGGATCCGGAGTGCCGGTAAAACAACGATCTTTTTTATCAAAAAATTCAAAAATATGTAAATTCAATATTGGCACAGAGTTAAGAATGGCTTTTGGCAACGCTTTACGTGAGTCTATAGTGTCTGATCCCGATCAATTTGATCGGGTACAAATTTTAAGCAAGACACATAAACCATTAGTGCAAGCTACAAGAAAAGTTTTAAACGCATTTAAAATAAAGAGTGAAAACTAAGAACAAGAATATGAAGTCTGGATTAAAAATCATTGTATTTTTAGCTATGCTGTTTCCATATACAGCTAGCGCAAAGCAAATTAAAAACTATGAATCTGAACTCATAGTCATTTACGGGGATATTTTAGCCACCAGAAACTTAACAAAGGAACCAAACCCAGATTTTATAGGGTGGTATATTAGGATTACCCCCAAGATTGCATTAGAAATTAATGAAGCGCATTTTAACTTAGATGATCAAATGAAAGAAAAAATAAGGGCCGGGCTTTACTTTTGCAGTTCTTCGTATTGGAAAACAGGAAATGCCTTAACTATTTCATGTTCAAATTCTGAAACAAACCAATAGTGCTGAGTTAACACCTTCAGATTACAGAAAAATTGCTTGGTCATAAAAATTTTTTCGTAAAAGCCGAGGTTTTACAAAAGTAACTAACTAGCTGATTCAAAAATTTAAATTTAGGCCAGATTTATAATTTCATATAAAATAGCGATCATAATATAAAATTAATATTATTAAATTAAAAAAAGAATCTAAAAACAGGTTGCAAATCAGTTGCTCGATCTATAAGTGTTAGCGC
>LUQC01000033.1 GCA_001627925.1 Rhodobacteraceae bacterium REDSEA-S34_B6
TTTAGTGGTGAGCCGTACAGGATTTGAACCTGTGACCCACTGATTAAAAGTCAGTTGCTCTACCAACTGAGCTAACGGCCCACTAAAGAGCTAACTAGGAACACTAAGCCCTGGGGTCAAGCCCGAAAATAGAGAAAATTGAACTATCTATGGATTCACGCTAAATTTAGGGATATACGCGCGCCATGATTGACACCAACGTTAAAAATATATCATTTTTTAAAATGCATGGTCTTGGAAATGACTTTGTTGTGATCGATTCTCGACTTAAAAGCACCAATCTAACTGCCAATTTTATTAAAAAATTGGGAGATAGGAACTTTGGAGTAGGTTTTGATCAGTTGGCGATCATTCACGATAGTGAAGTATCTGATGCCCGTTTAACTTTCTTTAATTCTGATGGTTCTAAATCAGCAACTTGTGGAAATGCTACGCGATGTATAGCCAATTTTTTGATGGATGACATAAACAAAGATGAAATAGATTTTTCAACTGATCACAAATCGTTGAAAGCAAAGCGTGAGGCCGATGGATCAGTTTCTGTTAATATGGGGCTGCCAGACATAGAATGGCAGAAAATACCTTTGCTAGAGGAAGTTGATACGTTATTTTTACCGATCCCAGGCAAACCGACTGCCACAAGCATGGGAAATCCACATTGTTCTTTCTTTGTAGATAATCTGGATGAGGTAAAAATAGAAGCCGAGGGTTCTGAAATAGAAAATCATCCTTTATTCCCACAAAAAACAAATGTTCAATTTGTTTCCTTAATTTCCAAAGATCGTTTGCGAGTTAGGGTTTGGGAAAGAGGTGTCGGAGTGACTAAGGCTTCTGGCTCATCAGCTTGTGCTGCAGTGGTTGCATCGGTTCGAAGAAAAATTACTGGTAACAAAGTTGAAGTTGACCTAGATGGTGGCACGCTTGTGATTAATTATACAACTAAAGGCGTTTGGATGAATGGCCCAACCATGCATGTCTTCAACGGTCAGCTAAATTCGCAGTTCTTGGACTCTATCTGATGGAAAACAAAATTCGTATGAAACCGAGTCTATGCGAAATATGGCGGGCACGGTTGGATTAAATAACGCCGTAGTTATTAATACATGTGCCGTAACTCACCAGGCGGTAAGTAAGTCAAAGCAAGAAATCCGTCGGCTCAGGAGAGAAAACCCAAATTCAACTTTAATAGTCACAGGCTGTGCTGCTCAAATAGATCCGATGAGTTTTTCAAAAATGGTCGAAGTTGATTTCGTGCTTGGAAATTCAGAAAAAATGCGGCCTGAGGTCTGGTCAAACTTGGCCTTAGGCGAACCGGTTGAAAATGAGCGAGTTCAAGTCGATGATATTATGTCAATTTCAGAGACTGCCAGTCATTTAATAGACGGTTTCGGAACTCGAAGTCGTGCTTATGTACAAATTCAAAATGGGTGCGATCATCGTTGTACATTTTGCACAATACCATTTGGTAGAGGTAATTCTCGATCTGTTCCTGCTGGGGTGGTTGTTGAGCAGATAAAACGCCTTGTTCAAAAGGGGTATAACGAAATTGTATTGACGGGAGTAGATTTAACGAGCTGGGGTGCAGACCTGCCGACCAGCCGACACACCCAAAGTTAGGAAACCTCATTACTAGAATTTTAAGGCTTGTCCCCGACTTAAACCGGCTTCGAATAAGTTCCATAGATAGTATTGAAGTAGATGAAGAATTTTTAGATGCAATCGCAACTGAACGTCGGCTTATGCCTCACTTTCACTTAAGCCTTCAGCATGGTGATGACTTAATTCTAAAACGGATGAAAAGACGTCACCTAAGAGCAGACGCGATTTTATTTTGTGAACAAGTTAGAAAATTACGACCAGAAGTGACTTTTGGGGCGGATATAATAGCTGGATTTCCTACTGAATCTGATGAACATTTTGAGAATTCCATTAAGTTGGTCGAAGAGTGCGGCTTAACATGGCTACATATTTTTCCATATTCTAAGAGAGATGGAACGCCTGCAGCTCGCATGCCCCAGATTGATGGAAGAATAATAAAAAGCAGGGCTGAACTTCTACGATCATTAGGAAAAAAAGTACGCAGTAAACATCTGAATGAGCAAATAGGACGAAAACATAAAGTACTTATGGAAAGTTCTGTTTTGGGTCGGACAGAGCAATTTGCTGAAGTACTTTTTGCAAGTCCAAAGCAGGAAGGTTCAATTGTTGATGCTACGATAAGTGATGCCTCAAATAGTCAATTGATGGTCTATTAGATAAAGGCCGTTTATTTTAAGTTTAAAAAAAGTAATGCCCCAATTTAAACAACCAATTCTTTACACCTTTAGGAGGTGCCCTTACGCAATAAGAGCAAGGCTTGCCCTCTTGCACGCGAAGATGAACGTAGAAATTCGAGAAATAGTACTTCAAAAAAAGCCTGAAGAATTTTTAGCTACATCACCAAGTGGTACTGTTCCGTCGTTGAGACTTGAAATGTCAGTACTGGACGAAAGTCTCGATATTATGAAATGGGCTT
>LUQC01000034.1:0-13630 GCA_001627925.1 Rhodobacteraceae bacterium REDSEA-S34_B6
GTAAAGCCTCCTGTATTTGTTTCGATTTCTGATGGAGACTTAAGAGAATATGAAAGCATTAAATAAAAGGGTAGAAGCACAACAATTGCACCAGCTAGCAAAACGCTGTGCTTTAGAAATTCACCTAACCAGGAAGCCCTTAATTCCATTAGTAATGAACCCTCCTGTTAACAAAATAGACCTGGATTAGTGTTAGGACTAAGACGAACGCCAAAAATACAATTGTGATCGCAGATCCAATGCCTAAAAGATTTTGACGGACGCCTTTTTCAAACATGGCGTAAACCATAACATATGTTGATTTAGAAGGTCCGCCCTCAGTTAGAGCTTCGACGGTATCAAAAACTTGAAATGATCTTATAGAGGAAATGGTTATTACAAAAACATGTGTGGGACCTAGCATCGGCCAAGTTACTAATTTGAAGCGTTCCCAAGCACTGTCCGCGCCATCCATGTGAGCTGCCTGATAAAGCTCGCGTGGCACCGATGTAAGGCCGGCAAGATATAAAACCATGTTGAAACCAAATCCTTGCCAAATGCCGATAAATGCAATCGTCCCTAGAGCATACCTTTTGTCGCCTAACCATATAGGAAACCTATCTGCACAAGCTGTACCATACCAACTTTGCAACGGATCAGCTCCATACCACGCACCAGTAAAAAAACCGTAAATTAGCCTTTTGTCACATCCTGATCGAAGGATATCATTAACGACACCCATAATTGGATTTAACGCAAATTCCCAAACAATTGCCATGGCAAGTAGCGTCGCCATCACGGGCAAAAAGAAAATTGCCTTGTACAATTCGTTACCAATTCGGAGGCTCGAAATAAGCAAAGCCGATCCCAAGCCTAATGCAACTGATATCGGTACAACTATAAGAACATATGTGAGGGAGGCACTAAACATTTTCGCATAGCTTCGTCGCGAAAATAATTTTTCGTAATTGTCCGTGCCAACCCAATTGAAAGAGCTATTGCCCAAACTGTAATCTGTCATTGAAAGCGTTGCAGCTACAATTACTGGCAAGATCAGTAAGATAAACATAAGCAATAGTGCAGGCGCGATGAACCAAAAATGCACTTTGGAGTTCTGCATTAATCCTTGCCCTTTCGTTTTGCATCAATTCGCTTGCCGTCATTATCAAACACGAGATACTTATTTGGGTTTGCTCCAAAAGAAATTTTCTCACCAATTTTTGCAGAATTTGCGTCTTGGGGATCGGTGCGAATTACTACCTTTTGATTTCCCAATCCCATATCTAGATGGAGAAATACATCAGACCCAAGATTTTCCTTGTAGGTTAGCTTACCTGAAAAAGAGCTTTTAGCACCAGATTGCAAAACCAAGTGCTCTGGCCTAATACCTATAGATAGAGATTGTTTCTTATTATTCGTAAGGGTAATTTTTATTTTCTGACCAAGACAATCCACTGAGCCTTTAGCATCACAAGAGGCAGGTAAAATATTCATTTTAGGGCTTCCGATGAATTCGGCTACTCTGATGTCGGTGGGGTTTTCGTAAACCTCGTCTGGAGGTCCAAGCTGCAATAAATCTCCATCCATCATAACCGCTATCCGATCTGACATTGTAAGTGCTTCAGCCTGATCGTGAGTGACGTAAATAAATGTAGCTTTAAGTTCCCGGTGTAATTCGGAAAGTTCAGCGCGCATATGCACTCTCAAGCTTGCATCTAAATTTGACAATGGTTCATCCATAAGAAAAGCCGCTGGGTTTCTTACCATTGCCCGTCCTAAAGCAACCCGCTGTCTTTGACCTCCAGATAGTTGACCTGGTTTTCTATCTAAAAGTGGCTCAATTTTCAAAATTTCAGCCACTTTTTGGACTTCAGCAGAAATAGTCGACATTTTCTTACTACGCTCAGGCATTAGATGTCCGAATAAAGGGACTCTCTCAAGGGCTGTTAAATCTCTAAGCTTTAGCGGGGTTATGAGGTTCTGATGTACTGTCAAGTGGGGATAAAGAGCATAGGATTGAAAAACCATTGCTAAATCACGTTTGCTAGGCCTGGTTTCGTTAACAGTAGAACCGTCAATGAACACGTCACCAGTAGACTGTGTTTCCAGGCCGGCAATTATTCTTAATGTAGTAGATTTTCCGCAACCTGATGGGCCAACAAGTGTGAGGAATTCACCGTCAGCTATATCTAGGTTAATATCATTTAATACACTTTGAGATCCATACGTCTTAGTGACACCCTTGAGTGTTATCCCCGCCAAATTGTCTCCCCCCATATGCACTGATTAAAGTATCAGTGGAGAACCGAAATTCACTATTAAAAGTGCTCCCATACGATTCGTATTCTAGGTTGCAATTGTAACAATTATTTGTAAAGTCAGATAAATTTTGATTTAATATCAGGAAAATCTATATTGATCCCATTTCGTCATTTAATTTACACTCTAGCGGTTGCGGAACACGGAAGTGTTCAAGCTGCGTCTGATCATATTTCAATCTCCCAACCTGCGCTTAGTGCCGCAATTCAAAAGGTTGAAGAGAATTATGGTTTGAAAATATTTCTCCGAGATCGGCCAAATAAATTAGTTCTTACTCCAGATGGAAAGCGATTTATAGCCCGAGCAAAAGTTCTTATGGAAGGAGCTGAAGAATTTGAACACAATGTAATGAACTTAAGCAACACATTAAATGGAACGATCCAACTTGGCTGTTTTACTCCAACAGCTGCTTTTATCATTCCGTTAATTTTGCAAGCATTAAAAGATCGGGATCTGGATATTTCACTGGAGGTACATGAAGCGGATTTAGGAGAGCTGAATACTATGTTATCACAAGGCACTATTGATCTGGCACTTGCCTATAATATGTCGCCCAGTCCTTCCGTTGAATTTGAAACTCTTATAGAGGCAGAGCCCTATGTTCTAGTGTCAAAAAATGATCCTCTTGCATCAAAACAGGCTGTTTCTCTAACGGAATTAGTACATAGAGATATGATCTCCTTGAGCTTACCGATTACCCAGCAATTCTTTCTATCTTTTTTTTCCAAGTTTAATCTTCGTCCAAAGGTACGGTATCAAACTAAATCTTATGAACTTGCCCGAAGCTTAGTAGCAGCAGGTGAGGGATATGCGATATTTATAATGAGGCCACTTTTTGAACGTGCCTATGATGGAAATGAACTAGCGTATCTTCCTTTTGTGGAAAACGTACCAACCGCTCAGTATGGTATCGCTATGACAAGTAGAGCCATACCAACCAGGTTGATAGACACTTTTACTAATGTCTGCCGAGAGACGCTTGGGGAAAATCGTGCGGCCGATCAATTTTTTATTAAACCTTGAAATAATTCTAGGAATGCCAAGATAATTTTTTCTTAAATTTCGGCTGTCGGTAAACTTCCTTCAGGATTAGTTCAACTAATTCAAATTGTGTTTCACCATTTACGTCTTCAAAATATAAATGACTTGGCCAAGGTTCATTTACAAAATTATTTTTAGGAAGTTCTATACCTTCGCAAACCTCCCGAATTGCTGCCACATATGCTGCTGCTGCTGAACTGAGAAGTGTTTTTGCCAATTCTAGGTCTTCTATGCTGTTCCTATCAACCTCTGCTGATCCAATACCCGTCGTGAGAGGTATATTCCTCGTGAGAGATTGGTTTTTATAGAAACTAACGTCAACTTTATCAGCCTCCAGCCGCATCATGAATTTTCTGCAAACGCTGAATTTAATTTCAGTTAATTCCTCAAGATCTACTTTTGAAATACTGGTAGATCCACTTGACTTACGGCGTGATCCTCTGACTTTTTTTGCAACATTAGCAACATGATCGCCTCGATAATTACAGTCAAATACTCTGTCATTCCACAAGTTTCCGTTATCCATTCGTTGTATTGACCTGATCGACATAGTTTTACAATTTTCCGGGCCAATAAAAAATGGAGAACCAGAGGCATCAGATAGTTCAACCCACCCATTAGGAAATACAGCCAAATGGTGTTCTATCCATGGTATTAGAATTCGGTCTGCTAAGTGATCTAATAATTTGTTTACATGTTCTGGATCATTCACCACATCGGCAAGTAGGGGTTCTTGACCGTAAATATCGGCAGCTAAACTATATGGTGCCGAGATTTGTAACAATGGCTCCATACCAGTCAATTCTTCAGTCACCCGTAAAATATCATCTACAATTTTTGGTATCCCAGAAGTAAAATCTGGCGTATCTAGCAAAAAACAATTCTCTTTATTTATAAGAGGTTCATCAGGATCTGATCCCGGTGGGAATTTATCTGGGTACATCATTTTCTGGCCAACTGCTTCACAGCTAAAAGCATAAAGTGCCCAAGTCATGTAAAGTTTCTTTACGCCCAGCAATCTACCTACAGTCAGATTTGCACGGACATATCTATATGGGTCGGTGCAGTAGTACTCTTTTGATTGCACCCCATAGAGATCATGTAGGATTGATAGAGCGAGCATGTGAACTGATGCTGTAGAGTGGATTTCATCATTGGGTGCTAATATTGAAAAATTTTCATCAAATTCACCTTGGATCGCAGCATCAAAAATCTCTTTCATGGTCTCTCGACCTTTGGGATCACCCGATTGCCAACTTGAAAGTAGTTTTAACCCGTTGGGATATGTGTAATTTTCTATCATTACCATAAATGCAATCTACAATTTTAAATGTTTTTAATTATATTTTAGTGGGCGAAGATACCGAAGATAATCTCAATTTACGCTCTATATCTATTCTTAATGGGTGTAGTATCTAGACCCATTTTATAAAATTTATTAAGCCCACTTTATTTCAATATCTATAAAACTTAAACCACAACGAGGCCAAAAACATTTTGTAAAAAGAACAAACCAATGAAACATACCAGAGCTGCTACAACTGGTGTAACGATCCAGCCAGCTATTATTTTTCCTAATACATGCCATTTTACTGCTGTAATACCTTGCAAGATGGATATACCAAAAATTGCCCCAACTACCGCTTGTGAACTTGAAACCGGCACTAACGGAATTGTTGGAAGTCCGTATTTTAATAACAATGCTTCAAGTCCTTGTGAGGCAAAAAGGAATAGAACAATAGAATGGGAAATCACTGCAATTAAAGCTGATGTAGATGAAAGTTGACCTAAATCACTCCCTACAGTCATCATGACTTTTTTAGAATAAGTACAAACGCCCAGCGCGATGGCTAGGCCTCCGAGAAGAAATAACTGTTGGGTTGATGAAAAATTTATAGATCCGATGGTCAACTCAGCTAATGGTTGCACAGGTATAAAGACACCAACTACGTTTGCTATATTATTGGCACCCAAAGAGTAGGCTCCTAAAGCTCCCGCAAAAATGAGTGCAATTCTTTTATATGCGTCTGATCGTATCAAACTTATTTTTAATCTTCTACCAAAGTATTTTGATAATTTTAACAATACGATTGCTATTACTGCCGCTAATAGGGGACAAATGATCCAAGTGCTTAAAATTTTTGTTAACGTCGATGTGTCAGTTGCCTGATTTGAGAAAACATTCCATCCAATTATTGCGCCAACTATTGCTTGAGATGTGGAGACCGGAAGACCAGACTTGGTCATGACAAAAACTGAAAAGCCTGCTGAAAGTGCAGTCATAAATGCGCCGGGCAGAGCTGTTATAGCGCCAAGTTTGCCCAATGTCTGAGACGTGCCGGCGCCAGAAATAACAGCGCCAAGTACTACAAAAATTGAACAGATTATTGCGGCGTTTCGCCAGCTGACCATTTTTGTTCCAACTGCAGTCCCAAAAACATTGGCTGCATCGTTAGCTCCAAGTGCCCAACCTAGAAATAAACCGCTGGACAGGAATAATAAAATGATTGGATCGATCACAATTATGTCAGTCTTTTTATTGCGTAAATAGACAGCCTGTCGGCCACATCCTCAGCATGATCTGCAATTCCGTCTATTCCGTTTACAAAGTCTCGAAGGTGAAGTTTTTCAACTAACTTAATTTTTGATTCAAAAATTTGTACTTTTAAATCACTGCTGACCTTGTCCGCCTCTTTTTCATAAAGAGTGACCTTCGCATTGTGAGAGGGTACTGCATGTGGATTACGGAAAAAGGCCTGGCAACTAAGGGCTAACTCATCAACCGCCTTAATGACCATATTTGTTAGATGCTTGTACCCACTTGTAAACTGATCGTGAATCACGGGTTTTTCTATATAAAAAGCCCAAAGTGAGCTTTGGAATAGTGTTAGAACATCATCTGCCGTTTCAATTAGCCCAAGAACATCTCCCCGAGAATCTGGGATAAGTATGTTTTTATATAATTTTTGTTCAATATCACGGCGCAAACTATCTGCTTGCGTCTCCAGTTCTCCCACTGTGTCTAAACGTTCTTTAAATTCCTCGGATACACCCTCACGCAGATAACCTCGAACTGCTAGTCGATATATTACCGATGCCTCTGCCAGTTTATCAAAGAATTGGTCTATTTTACTTTCTAATTCACTAGTTCGCTTGAATAAGCTAAAATTCTCGAACATTAAAAAAATCCAATTTGCCTCAAAATATTCGGAAACTTCTCAAATCGTAAGAAAAGGGTTTCCATATTTAAGGTCCTATAATAAAGTGGGATTAATTTATAGACCCAATTTCGACCAAATTTATACCCAATTAATGATTTTTTATGTCTAAGTCTGCAAGTGGAGCACTTTTATCAACTGTTGAAATCGACAGAAATTTAAAGGTACCATTATACAAACAAGTAGAGAATTTTTTAAGAGGCTTAATACTTGATGGTATTTTAAAGCCTAAACAAAAATTGCCCTCTTCAAGAGAGTTAGCTGAAGATTTAAGTATTTCTCGTATAACAGTTAAGTCTGTTTATGAGCAATTAATAGCAGAGGGATATCTAAAATCAAAAACTGGCTCTGGCACTTTTGTAAGTGAAGATCTTGAATTTTTTAGCTATAAAAAATTAAAGTCCGTCATGGTGAAGCCCGCAGAGGTGGAGGGTAAACTGCCCGATAGGGTAGACCCGATCAATTTGTCCAAGGCTACAATTAGATACGGAGAGACAGCGCCGTTTAGACCTGGATTGCCTGCACTTGATAGATTTCCAATAAAAAGTTGGAACAAATATCTATTCAATGCCATGTCAGAAAGTGGTCGTTACAATTTAGGCTATGGAAGCTTAAATGGGTCTAGAGATTTAAGAAGATCAATAGCTCAACATCTTGCTGATGCGAGAGGCCTAAGAGTGGATGCAGAGCAAATAGTAATAACTTCGGGAGCCCAACAAGCTTTTGTTCTAATCTCGTTTGCACTTTTAAAGGCTGGCGATACCGTCTGGTATGAAAATCCAGGTCATATTGCTGGGCGAGATGTGATGACGGCAATGGGTGCAAATGTAATGCCCGTACCAATTGATGCGGAGGGTCTTGATTTAGACTACGCCAAAAATAATTTTGACATCCCAAAGTTAATATTTGCTACTCCCTCGCATCAGCATCCACTAGGTATCACAATGAGTTTGGCCAGAAGACTTTCTTTGCTGAAATTTGCAGGTAACAATAATTCATGGATAATTGAAGACGACTACGACAGCGAGTTTAGATATAGAGGACGTCCATTGCCGGCGTTAAGCGCCTTGGATGAAGAGAGGAGGGTGTTTTACGTTGGTACCTTCTCAAAAGCCTTATGCTCAGCGGTTCGGCTAGGATATGTGGTAGTTCCAGAATGGTTAATTGAAACCTTTGCTAAAGCGACGAACCTGCTGGGTCAGAATGCTTCTCCAATAACAGAAGCTGCACTTGCCCAATTTATAAATGATGGACGTTTTGCAGAGCATATTAGAAAGATGCGACGTCTTTACCGAGATAGAAGAGATACTCTTATTGAGGATCAAATAGCCTATGAGGCTTTATTAGGCAAAGGTATAGAGAGTTTACCTTTATCAGTATATTGCCTGCAACCTATTGAGAGAACTGCCTTGGTTCTTGGTTTTTCTGGGGTCCCGCGAAAACGCATGCCAAAATTAGTAAAGAAAATGTCTGAAACATTAAGAAGTATTCATTGATATATGTTTGTTTACCATTGATAGAAAGTTTTTAATTACACGGACGTTGCTTCGTTGTTTGAGATAAGCAACGGTCTCGTTCATAATCAAACCTTTTCCCTGAAGACTGACTGTAACTACCCGGTTATCGGTGACGAATTCTGCTTCAGAGATAAAACCTATTCCAGCACCAGAGGCTACAAGTTCTCGCATTGCCTCACGGCCTTCAACCTCTATTACGGGTCTCAGTCGTACGCCTTGCTTTTTTGCCTCTTCCTCAACAATCTTTCGAGTGGTTGAGCCTGTCTCTCTAAAAATAATTGGAAGCTTTTTCACATCTGCCATTTTAAGTATTGATTTATTTGGATTTAAATATTCTGGTTGACCAAATGCTATGATTTTACTGCTGCCAAGAAACTTCATACCAATGTCTAATTTATTGCTTAAGTTTGGCATGATGCCGATATCTGCATCAAAGGTTCGAAGAGCATTTTCAACTTCTTCAGAATTTCCGGATTTAAGAATGACCTTTACCGTTGGATACTTTTTTCGAAAAGCACTTAGTATGTTAAGAACATGGGAGGCAGAGTCCGCGATTATCCTAATGCTACCTGCTAATTCTCGTCCAGTTTCCGAAATGTAGTCTTCAATTTGTTGTTCTACTTCGAACAACTGTTTTGTTAGTATTAGAATTTTTTTCCCAGTTTCAGTTAATGTAATTTTTTTATTATGTCTTCGAATTAATAGAGTATCGTAATTTTGTTCTAATTTCTTAACCCGGTCGGATACAGCTGGTTGACTAATTTTGAGTTTTTCAGCTGCAACCGAAAAACTGCCGTGAATAGCTACAAAATGAAATGCTCTTAATTGATTATGTCTCAAGTTATGCCTTTAAATAAGTATAAGATTTTCTTATATATATATAATTATTATCAATTTTACATATGTATGGTTCAAAAGTAATAATTAGTACAGTCCTAAAATGGAGATCTTTTATGCGATTGGAAGAATCAGAAATTGAAGCGCCGCGATTGGGTGAACCTTTTTTACTTACACCAGGTCCGCTTACAACGTCGTATGATACTAAGTCAGCTATGCTTAAAGACTGGGGCAGTTGGGATGGCGATTTTCGGCAAATGACCCAACTAATGAGAGATCAACTTATAGAAATGTTGGGCAGCGGTAACGAAAGTTTTGATTGTGTTCCAATGCAAGGAAGTGGATCATTTTCAGTTGAAGCTATGTTAGGTTCATTTGTACCAAAGGATGGAAAGGTGTTAGTGCTTTCTAATGGCGCATATGGTCAAAGAGCAGCAAAAACTTTAAAGTATCTAAAACGTGATCATATTGTTCTTGATAAAGGCGATTATCTTCCGCCTCGTGGGGAAGAAGTTGCTGAAATTCTGGCAACAGATAATGATATAACGCATGTTGTTGCAGTTCACTGTGAAACGAGTTCTGGTATCCTTAATCCAATAGAGGAAATATCTTTGGCAACATATAATGCCGGGCGAAAACTACTTATAGATAGTATGTCGGCATTTGGGGCTATTTTAGTTGAGCCAAATAAAATAAAATTTGAAGCCATAGTTTCATCCGCGAACAAATGTATTGAGGGTGTGCCTGGGTTTGGATTTATTCTGGCTCGAAAGTCTGCTTTGGAGGCGGCAGAAGGGAACAGTCATTCGCTTTGTTTAGACCTTCACGATCAGTGGTCACATATGAATAAAACTGGACAATGGCGTTATACACCACCAACTCATGTCCTTGCCGCTTTTTTAGTAGCACTTGAGTCTCATCGTAAAGAGGGTGGAGTAATTGGACGTGGTGCCAGATATACTAAAAATCAGAATGCTCTAGTGTCAGGGATGAGATCTATAGGTTTTGAAACCCTTTTGGGTGAACGCTGGTTATCACCAATAATTGTGACATTTTTTTGTCCAGCAGATCCAAGTTTCGAATTTACGAGGTTTTATGATTTAATGAAATTAAAAGGCTTCATTATCTATCCGGGAAAGTTAACTGTCGTGGAGAGTTTTCGAATTGGTTGTATCGGACAAATGGACGAGCAAATAATGCTTAAAGTAGTTGATGCAGCACGAGAGAGCCTTCGAGAGATGGGCGTGACCGATGCTTCACCTCCGTCAAAAGCTTTGGAAGAAAGAAAACGGCTTCAATCGTAATATTAAATAACGTTTAAAAGGTAAATTAAATGACACTTGTACCCAATGTAATTGCCAACGAAAGAACCTATTCAATGCCCAAAAGATGCGCTATCGCCATCTGTCTTGACGGTTGTGAGCCTGAATATTTGGATGTAGCGATAGCTGAAGGATTGATGCCAAATTTAAAACTTATGCGTGAAACTGGTACAGATCGAATTGCCCATTCTGTAATTCCCAGTTTTACAAATCCAAACAACTTGTCAATTGCTACGGGGCGTCCTCCTGCAATACATGGTATTTGTGGAAACTATCTTTTTGATCCTGATACGGGTGAAGAAGTGATGATGAATGATGTGCGCTTCCTTCGAGCACCAACGATTTTTTCTAAATTTTATGAGGCAGGAGCACGCGTTGCTATGGTTACGGCGAAAGATAAGTTGCGCGCTCTGTTGAGTGCTGGCCTTAAATATGATGAGGGAAGGGCAATAGCTTTTTCAGCGGAGCGAGCAGATGAAACATCGATGGCGAATAATGGTGTTGAAAATGCTAGTGATTGGTTGGATATGCCTCTTCCCGAGGTTTATTCGGCAGAATTATCGGAGTTTGTTTTTGCTGCCGGTATCAAATTGTTAAAGGAAATGAAGCCGGACATTATGTACCTATCAACAACAGATTATGTCCAGCATAAATTTTCCCCACAGGAGCAGGGCGCTAAAGATTTTTATGCAATGTTTGATCGATATTTGGGCGAGTTGCAAAAGTTTGATGCTGCAATCGTAGTTACTGCAGACCACGGCATGAAACCTAAACATGACGATAATAAAATGCCTGCGGTTATATACATGCAAGATAAGATGGATGAGTGGCTAGGCGCAGGACAAGCAAGGGTCATTTTACCAATAACTGATCCTTACGTTGTTCATCATGGCGCGTTGGGTTCTTTTGCAACAGCATATTTGCCAGATAAATGTGACCTCGATGACATAATTAACAGAATTGCAGCGTGTCCGGAAATTTTAAAAGTTATGGGCAAAGATGAAGCAATTAATAATTACGATCTGCCAGGTGATCGCATTGGTGACATAGTTATGATTTCAACGGAAAATCTTACCATTGGGACAAGTGAAGATCGGCATGATCTTGCAGCGCTAAAGGAGCCACTTAGATCGCACGGTGGTTTAACAGAACAGGACGTACCATTCATTGTTAATAAGGTTATGGATTTGCCAAATGCACCTAAACTAAGAAATTTTGATGCGTTTTTCTACGCAACACAAGCAGCAGCATCATAGAGGAAATTAAAGAATGAAGAACAACGATATACGTCATGAGGGAATGCGGATCGGTGGAGAAAAGGTCCTTACAGAAAAAGTCATTGAAGTAAAATACCCTTACACAAATGAAGTTGTCGGTACCGTACCAGCTGGTACTGCTGAACACGCAGCAAAAGCCTTTAAAATTGCGTCTGACTACAAGCCGTCACTTAGTAGATATGAGCGGAGCCAGATTCTTCAAAGAACTGGTGAAATAATTGCAGAAAGACAGGATTACTTAGCCAAATGGCTTACTCTAGAATTGGGGATATGCCATCAGCATGCAATATATGAAACTAAACGAGCACAAGACGTTTACCAATTCGCCGCAGCTCAAGCAATGAACGATGATGGGCAAATATTTTCGTGTGATTTAACTCATAATGGAAAAGAAAGAAAAATCTTCACTAAGCGAGAACCTGTCCGAGCAATTAGTGCCATTACACCCTTCAATCACCCACTTAATATGGTAAGTCATAAGATAGCCCCGTCCATTGCTACAAATAACTGTATGGTATGCAAGCCGACTGAACTTACACCGCTCACCGCTATAACTTTGGCTGATATTTTATATGAGGCTGGTTTGCCTCCAGAGATGTTTCAGATTGTTACTGGCCTGCCTGAAGATATTGGTGAAGAAATGATGCTAAACGAGCACATCGACATTATAACTTTTACTGGTGGTGTACCCGTAGGTAAGTTGATAGCATCAAAGGCTGGGTACAAACGGCAGGCGCTTGAGCTAGGTGGCAATGATCCGTTAATTGTTTGTAATGATATTTCAGGCAGCGATTTGGATAAGGCTGCTACTATTGCAGTAGCGGGAGCTACTGGAAACTCTGGTCAGCGCTGCACTGCAATAAAACGCATTTTAGTACAAGAAAGTGTAGCTGATGCTTTTGTTCCACTTGTGTTAGAAAAAGCCAAAAAAATCAAGTTTGGAGATCCACAAGATCCAGAAACTCAGCTTGGTTGCGTGATACACGATCAAGCGGCTGAACTATTTGAAAATAGAGTGCTACAGGCTGAGCAAGAAGGTGCTGAAATATTATATCATCCAGGTAGGCAAGGCGCTCTTCTCCCTCCAATAGTTGTCGATAAAGTTCCCCATAATAGTGAGCTGGTAATGGAAGAAACCTTTGGCCCGATAATACCTATCGTGAGAGTTCCAGACTCAGATGAAGAAGTAATAAGAATCTCCAATAGCACGCAATTTGGCTTGTCTTCAGGTGTCTGTACAAATGATCTAAATAGAGCAATAAAATACATAAACAGTTTGGATGTGGGTACGTGCAATATTTGGGAACAGCCAGGTTACAGAATTGAAATGTCACCTTTTGGTGGAATAAAAGATAGTGGAAATGCTGTTAAAGAAGGTGTGATTGAGGCGATGCGTTTCTTTACAAACGTAAAAACATACTCATTGCCATGGCCAGAATAACTATTATCTTCTTTCATATTATTGAAGGCATAAAATTTTTCGATTATTACCTAGCTAATCTGAGAAAGTTAATACTAAGAAATCGTGGGAACGTAATTTGGTCAGCCACATCTTTCCTAGGCATACAAAGGATGAATTGCCGATAGCTTCTGGAGGTTATGGGTGTTTTCTTTTTGATGAAACTGGTAAGAAATATTTGGATGCTTCTGGTGGAGCGGCGGTTTCATGTTTAGGCCATTCGCATCCTAAAATAATCAAAGCACTTCATGAGCAATTAGACGTCTTGGCATATGCTCATACGTCTTTTTTTTCTTCTGAACCTGCCGAGAAATTGGCAACAAAACTCGTAACTAACGCACCTGGTGATCTAAGCCATGTCTACCTTGTCTCAGGGGGGTCAGAGGCAATCGAAGCAGCTTTGAAATTGGCAAGACAATACTTTCTTGAGACTGGCCAGCCTAATAGGAAAGAAGTAATTGCCCGTCGACAAAGCTACCACGGTAATACACTGGGAGCATTGGCAGTTGGTGGCAACGAATGGAGACGCTCACAATTTGCTCCACTGTTAATTGATACGCATCATATAGCACCCTGCTATGCATACCGAGAAAAGCTTGATCACGAAACAGACTATGAATTTGGTCAACGTGTTGCCGGCGAATTAGAAATAACTATTGAG
>LUQC01000034.1:13680-75973 GCA_001627925.1 Rhodobacteraceae bacterium REDSEA-S34_B6
CACAAAATGTAATGGCATTTGTTGCTGAACCTGTCGTTGGTGCAACCCTCGGGGCAGTTCCTGCAGTCGATGGATATTTTAAAACGATCCAAGAAATTTGTGATCACCATGGGATACTTTTGATCTTAGATGAAGTTATGTGTGGTATGGGACGCACCGGCACTCTTTTTGCTTATGAGCAAGAGGCTATAGCCCCTGATATTGTATGTATCGCTAAAGGTCTTGGGGCTGGATATCAGCCAATAGGTGCCACTATTTGTACCGACAAAATTTATGCAGCAATTAAAAATGGTTCTGGGTTTTTTCAACACGGTCATACTTACTTGGGTCACCCCATGGCAGCCGCGGCGGCAAATGCCGTTTTGGATGTTCTGCTAGACGATAATATTTTAGAAAACGTTAATGTTATGGGACATCAATTTAAACATGCTTTGGATACTAAATTCGGTCAACATACCCATGTTGGAGATATTCGCGGTAGAGGATTATTTTATGGCTTAGAACTTGTTGAAGAGAGGGAAACTAAAGAGCCGTTTTCTTCCTCCTATTATATAGCAAGAAAGATTAAGGCTATTGCTAAGAAAAGAGGACTATTATGTTATCCAATGTCTGGTACGGTTGATGGGAAAATAGGAGACCATATATTATTAGCGCCTCCCTATATTATTAATGAAGCAGAGATAAATGAGCTAATAGGCTTGCTCGCGGATAGTTTAGAAGAAGCTCTTCAATCGCCAGAAGAAACACTGTAATGCATTAAATTTTGACGCTATTACTAAAAATTAGGCACCTTAACTTTTGGTAATGCTTTTATTTGGATCGTAGAATGGTAAATCAACGATATGTGCTGGAAATGATCCGTGTGATGTCTCGACCTGAAACTTTATACTCTTATCGATGGATTTAACGGAAAGCATCGCAAGTGCTATATTTTTTTTAAGCCTTGGGGAGTAGACTGCTGACGTTACTTTCCCCACTTTTTGTTTCCCTTTTTTAACCGGCCAAAACTTAGTATTAGGGCCACCAAGAGGATCGCACTCAATTACTAAACCAACCTGAGTTTTATTCACGCCTTCAGTTCTGATTTTAATAAGTGCCTTTTTCCCAATAAATTCTTGAGATGAATCTATATTAACAAGCCGATCAAGGCCCAGCTCGAAAGGGTTAGTGCTAATGTCAGCATCGGCATGATAGGATAACATGGCGCCTTCTATGCGTCTAATTGATGATGTGTGACCCGGTTTGAGCCCCATAGGTTCCCCTATTAACATAATATGGTTCCAAAGTTCACTTCCCATCGTTTGATCTGTAAGAAAGATCTCATACCCAAGTTCGCTAGACCAGCCAGTGCGAGATACAATCAAAGAAATACCGTTCCACTTATATTCTCGATGCCAATAGTATTTTAGATCTAAGATACTTTCCCCAAACACCTTAACCATAATATCCCGAGACTTTGGACCCTGAAGTTGCAGTGGTGAAGCATCTGGCTCAAAAATATGTACCTCATAGTCTGTGTTTACCGCTACACCCTGTGCCCACAATAAAATATCACTATCTGCTAAAGAAATCCAAAAACGATCATCCGCCAATTTCAAAAGAACTGGATCGTTAAGAAGTCCACCATCTTGATTTGTTATCAGTATATATTTGCACGTCAAAAGTTGTACAAATTTTGCGGCGTCCGGCCCAGAAATTTCTACCTGCCGCTCGACAGATACATCGCAGAGTATCGCTTCATTAACTAGGTTCCAGAAATTCTGTTCAGGATCTCCAAAGTCTCTAGGTATATACATGTGGTTATATACGGAAAAGCCCTTAGCACCCCATTCTATTGTAGCATCGAAATAGGGGGATTTGCGGATTTGCGTGCCAAATCCGAAGTCATCAGATTTTCTCATGAGGATCCTTCAAGATAAAAAATTATTTCTCTCTGAAAAGGCAATTAGCATCAATTCGATTTAATGCAACGTTCCCTGTACTTTTTAATCAAATTAAATATTACTCTTTTTATTTGTTAAAGTCGTTATGATTTATTTTTCTTTATTTGAACTAAAAAGAGATCCCTAATTAGCGAAAGCCAATTGAGTAGTCTAGACACTAATTTGATACAGAAAGTTTTTAAAATTTTTGCAATCTCGTAGATTGGCTCCAAATAAAGATCCTTTATTCTGCTTTCTTTCCCACTCTCATAGGTATCTAATCCAAAAAATACTTTACCTTTATTTTCTGATAAGTGTAATGATCCAAAAACCCAATCCCATATTGCCAATGCAGCCCCAAAATTTTTATCGTAATGCTCTTCTGCAATGGAGTGGTGTACTTGATGCTGTGATGGTGAAATCAAAATATGCTCAAGCCATTTCCAATAGGCTATATCTATATGACTGTGTCGTAAATTTGATCCGGTTGCGTGGAAAAAAAATACCAGTATGTTTACTCCCACGATTGTGTAAAGATCGACAGCATTGCCAAAAAAAAATAAAAAGCTTGGGATTACTAAGCCCTGAGCAAAAACACTTCTTAAAGAAAATAATACTCCTTCCAAAGGGTGAACTCGGTAAACTGTAATTGGAGTCATGGTTTTAGCTGAGTGGTGTACCTTATGTATAGCCCATAGTAGCGGTATTTTGTGCATCCATCGGTGGACGATGTACTTTGTGAAATCGTCAACTACAAACAGAGTAATTGTAAACAATGCAATTATAATACTGGTAGGAGTACTAGCGAAAAAATTTTGATTGAAACTATCTACGCTGTGTAAAAACATATAGATCGCGGTAGAAATTGCAACTTGTGAAATCAGTAACGGTGATATGAAGAAAGTAAACACTCTGTTGACTAAGAAGAGTTTATAATCAGCTTTTGCAGATCCTGACCATAGTATCTTTCGATCAAAAATCTTTTTAAAAGTACTCTGCAAGCTTTGTCGTTTAACGAATAAAAGCCAAAGAGATGCCAGCACAACAGATAATATTAAATAACCTGTGAATACTCTTTTTTTTGGATTAATAAAGTCCGAAAGAAAAAATTCGATAATGTTAATATCATCCATTGATGGCTACCACTTGGCTGAAGTAAGGGCAGAATAATGCCCTTACTAGTTCAACATTTAGATATTAATCAGTTTCTGCACTGCTTGCAGAGTCTAATTTATCTGTTAGCGCTTGCAAATCGTTAAGCCCATCATTTGCACGGGCTTTAACGCTAAACTGATCAACCATCATTTGCTGTATCTTAAGCATATGCAGCTGATAATCAGACCATGATTTTTTACGATCCATTACGAAATTACCGTTGGAATCCATGCCTGTTACGTAAGAATTATTTAGTGTAACTGGTCCGAAACCAATTAGTTCGTTCATCTTTGTGGCAGTTGCTCCAAGGTTACTTTTACCAGACTGCATAGCCATAGCGAAACCTTTTAGCTCTCCCCAATGTTTTGCATAGGTTCGATAAGCTTTATTCAAATCATCGCCACTTAGATCTTTCATTTTATTAATGTCTTTGTACACTGAGCCAGCATATTTAAATACCGCTTCCGCAAGTACTTTTTCCCAATTTTCTTCAATTGTCGCAGCATAAGCTTTTAGCTGAGAACGTTCACTGTCTGATAATGCATCTCCAGCTGCAGCGGTGATTAATTTACGACCATCCAAAAAAGCATCAAACATTGTATTGGTGTAGTTTGTAGATTTTGTGCCTGATCTATCAAATGCAGCTGCGTAGTAGCACGGTCCGAATACATATTCTGATTTAAGGTCAACCATTCCATCTCCGTTTTTATCGGCGACACCCTGATTTTTCATTTTTGCAATTTCATAGACTTTATTTGGATTAAAACCATGCTGGTGAGCCGCTGCCCCCCAATATCCAAATGCCTCATCCCAAGAATGTTCTTTTCCAGTGTAATGAACTCCATCTTTGTATGGCTTATTATTAGGTTTTTTCTCTGCACTGAGTTTTTCGTCAAGGTAATTATCTACAGCCTGATTATAGGCCATTGCTCCCATAGTATATTTTGAGATCAATTGAGCCCAGTCGTATCCGGTGTCTGCATCAAAACCTTTATTAGATTTGGCTGCCATGGCTATCATATTATATGCCACGTCTTTACCCGACATGTTGCCTGGCCATGCTGGCATAGCGCCATCATAAAACTTACCAGAGATATTTTTACCTTTTGAGATTTGGTGTAAAGATGTTTGCTTAATTTTGAATCCATCTTTTGATTTAGGTGCAATGATTGGAAGGTCATCGTCTGAACCATTGAAATATGAAAGCATCTGCGCTTCCAAATCAGCAGCGTTTCCACCGCCGTTACCTTTGCCAGCTAATTTTTTTAGACTCTGTTCTAATACATGCCTTGCAATTTGACCTGAGTAAGAAACGGTATTTGTTTTATCTCCAGAGTAACCTTTAAGAGTTACTGGGAAGGGTCCATATCCGTCAGATAGTGCCATCGTTCCAGATAATGCTACAGCAATGATTGCCGTAGTGACTTTGAGCTTTTTCATAATCATCTATTTCTCCTATTTTGACGAAAACTTTAAAACTGACTATTTTTATCAACTTTATTCCACACTTTGTCAACATTCCCGATAAAAATAATCAGGATTGACATTCCTGATTAAATAAATCAAGATTTAAGACAGCCAGCTCGAATCTCTGCAAGCTACTCTCCAAAATCAGTAAAGGGGCACAGTAGAGATGGATTTTCACGAAGACAGGGAGAAGGAGCCAGTCACTGACCTGCAGGAGGTGCTTAGTATGTTAAGTACTTTAGGTGGCTCAGAAATCTGGCAGTTAGCGTGGTTAATCGACCGCGTTGAAGATAGAGAATGGGGAATGTCATGGCTTTAAAGGTTGTAGATGAAGGCAAAAGCGGTGATGCTGCTATGGAAGAAGTACCTACTTATGACGCCTTGGAACTTACAAAAGGTGGAAAGGTTGCAACCATTACCCTAGCTGGCAAGCATTATACCTTAAGAATAACCAAAGCAGTAAAATTGATCCTAACAAAATGAACGTTTCTCAAAGATCTCGTGGTGGAGCGCCAGTCGGGTTTCTCTCGGAACTTGGCCCAATTGAGGCTAATGCAATTACATATCTACGATTGTGGTGCCAAAGCGTGGACGCACACGACGCAATCGCACGAGATTTCCAAGTTGTATTTGGTGAAACAAGAGGGCGGAAGATAACAGACAGTTTTGAGGCTCTTTGCAAGTTGTGTGTCGAAAATGGTCGGCGACCACTAATGAGGCATGGATTGGACTGCAAATGTTTTGGAGCCGATGAGTCTTGTTTTGCAAATTTCATAGGATATGCATCGGAAGGAGCTGGTGAGGATGCACTTATGATAGCTATGACGATTGTAAAGCCTGAAAAAGCACAAGTTTTAGCAGGGCTAGCAGAGGATTTTGGACTTGCTCTTAGAACCATTACAGCGAAATGCCAACTATCTGGTCAAGCATTTCATGGTAACACTCTTCACTAGGCTTATGAATTAATCTAACTCCGGTGAGACTATTTAATTTGGGTCTGAATACCCGCCACTACCCAATAAACCTCATCCGATACTGATGCTACCTTTTGATTCATAAACCCGGCATTATCCCGAAATTCCCTCGCCAGCAAATTATCTGGAACAATTCCGGTGCCTACTTCATTACTTACTAATACAATGTCTGACTTTGAATTTATTAGCGTAGTAATGAGTTCATCAATTTTCTCGTCTAGATTATTTTTATTAAGAAGATGATTTGAGAGCCACAGTGTCAGGCAATCTATCAAAACCGGTCCTCTCGTGCCTATTTTTTGAATTTCACCAGAAATATCCAATGGCGCTACAATTGTAGTCCAATTTTTATCACGGCGCTGCTGGTGTCTTTTAACTCTTAGCGCCATTTCTTCATCTAGTATCTCGCAAGTTGCCATGTAAAAGGGATTATTGCCTAGATTTAAGGTGTAATTTTCCGCTGAAATGGACTTACCAGATCTTGCACCGCCTATAAAAAATGAAATACTCATGAAGTAATAATAAACATAGTTAAGATGGAAGTTTAATAGTAAATCGGCTTGGAAAACTGTTGGGTAATAAACTTATAATGATACGCCATGCGCCAGTTATTTCTGATGGCTTATTTTATGGTTCACGCGATGTAGCCTGTCGGTGTCCTAACACTCAAGAAGCAAAAAAAATAAGGGCCAGTCTGCCGAATGACTTCAATTTGTATGTAAGTTCTGCAAAGAGATGCTTGACAACGGCCAACAGCTTATTTCCCGAAATGAAAGCACCAGCTTACGATGCGTTAAGAGAGCAAAATTTTGGAAGCTGGGAAGGTATCCCGTATGAAAAGATACCAGATATTGGAGCTCTTTCGAGTAAAGAATTAGGTGAATTTCGGCCGCCTGAAGGAGAAAGTTTTAATGAGGTGTGTGTACGTGTTAACCTTGCGGTAGACGAAATTCTAAAAAAAAGTAAAAATCAGGAGAACATTGTAATCGTGGCGCATTCAGGCACAATTCGCGCTGTGCTATCAACCCTGGTTGGAACTTCTGCATTAAGTTTTCAATTCGATAACTTGTCTCTTAGCGAGGTTATTTTTTTGACCGATGGTATGGTTGTCAGTTATTTGAATAAAGTTATCACCCAGTAATGTTGTGCCATTTCGAAATAAAAAATTGAAAGCCCGATTATGAAACGTCTTTATCGCCAACAGCATCTTGTAGATTTTATGGCTGTTGTAATGCAGTTTACGCGCATAAAAATTAAGTGGTCTTTTTTTTCTGATGAAGCACCGGATTTAAAACGTGCCTGTTGGGCTTTCCCTCTCGCTGGTTGGTTATTGGGCTTAATAGCGGGTGGTCTCGGACAAATATTAATACTCATGGATTTACCCATCATTCTCGGTTGTGCAATCGCAATTGCATTTTGTATTTACCTTAGCGGCGCCTATCATGAAGATGGTTTAGCGGATATGGCCGATGGTTTTGGAGCCGGTGGTGACGGTAGAAGAATAAGTAATATAATTCACGACAGTCGACTCGGAACGTATGGGGTGTCAGCATTGAGTTTGGCAATTATTGTTCGCGTACTCCTAGTTTCCAGTTTAGTTGAAACTGGACTTTGGCTTTGCTTAATAATGGGCTCGGGTCTGGCCGTTGGAAAAGGCTTCGTAATGATTAATCGTAGACTTTTTGTAGTGTCCGAATTTGCTGGGACGGCAACGGTCTCTTTTCTTGGGAATAATATTCGCCAAATAGTTTGCCTATTGCTGTGGTTTTTGCCATGCCTATTTATTTTTTCGTTGGAGCAACTGGCCTTGGGCATTTTTCTGTGTGTGCTGGTATCCCTGTGGTGTGGATTTAGAGCAAAGTTTTATTTGGGAGGTATAACGGGAGACATTTTGGGCGCTACTGCCTTTCTAACAGAATTAGCATTTTTTTTAGGTATACTATTATTGGCTTAAGCTAACGTGTTATTCCGGGCCGCTAAACTAATAATCTTCAACCGTCAAAATCAACGATTTCCGTTAGCTCTAAAGCCCTTTTACGTAATTTTGCTATTGTCATCAAATTTACTGCATCAGCGTCAAAGTCTCCCCAGCTTTTAACTAAGTCGTCTACTTGCGTTCCTGGAGCTATTGGATATTCAAAATTTGCTGTCGCATAAATTTCTTGTGCCTCTCCGGAGCTGAGAAACTCCATCAGCTTCAGAGCATTGTCTTTATTAGGAGAAAATCTGGCCATCCCTATTCCCGATACATTTACATGTGTTCCCCCATTTTCAAACGTTGGAAACACTATGTTAACGCTTTTTGCCCAATCAGTCTGCTCAGGATCTTTTAACATTTTTCCCATATAGTATGTATTTCCTATGGATAGATCACATTCACCTGCCCATATTGCTTTCACTTGAGCTCTGTCATTACCTTGTGGTTTTCGGGCAAGGTTTTTCTTCAACCCTTTCAGCCACTCTATTGCATAGTCTTCGCCGTGATGATGAATTATCGCAGAGGTTAGTGCTAAGTTATATGCGTTTAATCCCGATCGGATACAAATTCTACCCTTCCATTTTGGGTCTGCTAATTCTTCATACTTTACAATTTCGCCATTTTTCACGCGTTCGTTACTTGCATAAATTATTCTAGCTCGGATAGTTAACCCAAACCAGTGACCGGCAGGATCGCGATACTTACTGGGAACATTTCTAGAAAGTTGGTCGCTATTTACTTGTTGCGTAAGTTCAGCCTCTACCAAGGCAGATAATCTCGAGATATCCACTGTGAGAACAACATCGGCAGGGCTTCGCTTTCCTTCTGCTTTCATTCGCTCAATCATACCTTTTCTAAGGTAAACAGTGTTTACTTTTATACCGGTTTTATTAGTGAAAGCAGTTGTTAAGGGTTCAATTAAAAACGGTTGACGGTAGGAGTAAATATTCACTTCTGACGCTGATGCATACGAACTAAAAAAAAGAGGTACGAAAAGGAGCGTAATGTAAGCAAATTTTTTCATGAACTATATCCCTGTAAGTTAGAAACTCAACTAAATATTTCCGAGTAAATTTGTCAAGATAAAATTTTTTTAATTTAGGCCGCTTTTCTTTCAGCTTTAAAAAGTTTTTATACCCTAGATGTGACTTTAATATTAGACGAGTTAGCCAAGATCATCAATGAGCAAATATATGATTTGTCAGACGCTGACTTTGCTCAACAGTGCAAAAGAGAATTAGATGAAAAAGGTGTTTTGACTTTATCAAACTTTTTAAACGCTAATACTTTAAAAGAACTGGTGGAAGAGGCCGAAAATGGCGCCTCACAAGCATATTACACTAATTCCACCCACAACGTTTATTTAACGAAAATTAATAATAATTATAAACCCGAGCATGTCATTAATAAACAATTAGTTTCATCAAAAGGTTGTATTTGTACCGACCAAATTCAGTCGGACTCAAAACTAAAAAAACTCTATAATTCAAATATTTTTAAAAGCTTTATTGCGGCAGTAGTTGGAGAGAAATCATTATTCCCATACGAGGACCCACTCTCCTCAATCAATGTCCATTATGCTGGAGCTGGGCAGGAACTGAATTGGCATTTTGACAATTCGGAGTTTGCAATAACACTTCTCTTGCAAAGCCCGATAGGGGGTGGTGAATTTCAATACCTAAAAGATTTTAGGAATGCAGAAAAAAATGAGATGAATTTCAGGGGTGTAGAAAAATTACTCACTGGCTCTATTGCTCCGGATATTTTGAATATGAAACCTGGAACACTGGTTTTGTTCAGAGGTCGAAACTCAATTCATCGGGTTACGCCAACTATTGGCAATTTAAAACGGATTCTTGTGGTCTTAGCTTATAATTCTGAGCCAGGAATTGCATTATCAGAGAGTGCGCGTCAGACATTTTATGGCCGCCTTTGTTAGCTAAGCTATAAATTGTGGCTTTGTGATATTTAATGTATCATTGCGCTGGACTTCATGTTGGTACAATAATTACATGTCTTAATACGAAATTATTAATTTACCTTATGGATTTTAGTATGGGTAAATATACATTATGAAGCTCAAGAACCTTTTGGGAGAAAATTATGAATATTTTAACTAAAGTAAGCGTTACTGCATTTGCTCTAGGATTGGCGACTGAAACATTTGCCGAAGAATGGAATGTGTCCGTTTGGGGTAAACGTAGAGCCTTTACCGAGCATGTTGAAAAGTTAGCCGAGCTAGTAAGTGCAAAGACTGGTGGAGAATTCACTATGAATATTTCTTATGGTGGATTGTCAAAAAACAAGGAAAATTTGGATGGAATAAGCATTGGCGCATTCGAAATGGCACAATTTTGTGCGGGTTATCACAGAGATAAAAATAGGGTTGTGACAGTATTAGAACTTCCATTTTTGGGTGTTGAAACGCTTGAACAGGAAGTTGCGGTGTCGAGCGCTGTTTATGCTCATCCTGCCGCCACGGAAGAAATGGCACAGTGGAATGCAAAACTACTCATGACATCACCCATGCCTCAGTACAATCTCGTCGGCACTGGAGAGCCGAGAGATACGCTGGAGGACTTCAATGGCATGCGAGTGCGCGCTACTGGTGGATTGGGTCAAGCATTCAAGTCTGTAGGTGCAGTTCCAACATCGGTTACGGCTACAGAAGCATATCAAGCTATGGAGTCGGGTGTTGTTGATACAGTTGCGTTTGCTCAGCATGCACACCTGTCTTTTGGAACAATAAATCAAGCGGATTGGTGGACTGCAAATCTAAATCCTGGAACTGTGAATTGTCCAGTTGTCGTTAACATTGATGCGTATGAAGGACTTTCTGCTGATCATCGTGAAGCGCTTGACGGGTCTATTGAGGAAGCACTTGATCACTACCTTGATAACTATGGCAAGTTATTAGCTAAGTGGGATACTGTTCTTAGTGAAAAAGGTGTGAAAAAAGTTGAGATAAGTGACTCTGTTATACAGGAGTTTAGGGCAAAAGCGGCAGACCCTATTCGGGATGCTTGGATAGCTGATATGGAGGCCCAAGGTATTCCTGGACAGGAGCTTTACGATTTAGTTATGAGCACCTTAGCAAAAGCTAAAGCGTCAAATTAATTCCAAACTTAAAGTTGGGCTGGTTCACACCGGCCCAACCGATTAGCTCTGGGAGCAATTTATGGGTGGCCAAGTATCTGTAATTGAAGACTCAAGTCTATTGAGTCGCTTTGATTTAGGCCTTCTAAAAATAGAGAAAGCTTGTGCGCTAATAAGCGGCTTGGCAATATTTTCTCTTATGTTTCTAGCTGCATATTCTGTTACTGGACGAAAATTTTTTAATTCACCGCTGGCGGGTTATGTCGACTATATAGAAGCTGCTATGCCGATAATTGCAATTATGGGCGTGTCTTATGTTCAGAGAGACGGTAGCCACATCCGAATGGATCTTTTCGTATCATTGTTAAAGGGACGTTCGTTATGGATGTTTGAACTGATATCGGTGATATTAATATTTATATTGATTACGTCTCTTACATGGGGTGCCTGGTTACATTTCGATCGATCTTTTGATTGCGCACGCCCGTTTTGCAGTAGGGATAGCTCAATTGATATTGGGATACCAATTTGGCCATCAAAACTGGTTGTTCCGTTTGCTTTTTCAGTATTAGCTTTACGTCTTATATTGCAAGGAATTGGATATTCACGCGCTCTTTTGTTGGGTTTAGAGAAGCCGGCGGCTGTACCACTTGTCCTGAACGCCACGGAACAGGCAAGGCTGGAAACAGACGCTATTGATAGAGCGAAGTAATGGAAAATATTACAATAGGTCTATGGGTGAGCGGCGGAATGCTAGTTCTCGTTTTCGCAGGGATGCGAGTAGCTTTTGCTGCTGGTCTAGCAGGCTTTTTGGGACTTGTTTGGCTACGTTGGAACGGGTTTGATTATGACCCAGATAGGTTCGCGAAGGCACTGCAAATCAGCGTCAAAATTGCTGGGTTGACCCCACACTCTAAAGTAAGTGCACAAGTTCTAAGTTTGATCCCCGTTTTTATTCTGATTGGCTATTTGGCTTACTATGCAAAATTGACAACTGCCCTGTTTGAGGCCGCTAAGCGTTGGATTGCCTGGGTGCCGGGAGGCTTGGCGGTATCAACGGTTTTTGCGACTGCAGGTTTCGCGGCTGTTTCGGGAGCATCGGTTGCAACGGCTGCTGTATTTGCTAGAATTGCCATCCCTGAAATGCTCAAAATAGGTTACAATAAGCAGTTCGCGGCTGGTGTAGTGGCTGCGGGCGGTACGCTGGCCTCACTAATCCCACCGTCTGCAATTCTTGTTATTTATGCAATAATTGTTGAACAAGATGTGGGAAAATTATTACTAGCCGGGTTTGTTCCAGGTGCATTTTCAGCTTTTGTCTATGGTGCTTTAATTGTGTCGATGGCTGTTTTTTTTAAAAATATTGGACCTCCTGTGAGTGGTTTTACTTGGAAAGAACGAATTGAAAGCTTACCTCCAGCCTTCCCAATTGTAGCTGTCGTCATCATCATTATTTTCTTTGTTTATAATCCATTTGGAGACGCCTGGGGGACACCGACTGAGGGTGGGGCGATAGGAGCGTTCATTGTCTTTATAATGGCTTTGTACAGAGGAATGCGGTTAAAGCAACTTAAAGAGGCTTTGCTAGAAACAGCAAAATTAACCATAATGATTTTTACCATAATATGGGGTGTATTGATATATGTAAGATTTCTGGGTTTTGCGGAGTTGCCTGATGCATTTTCTGAGTGGATTACGTCTTTGGAAATGTCACCAATTTTAATACTAATCTTTATATTGCTCGGCTATGCCATCCTTGGCATGTTTATGGATGCTATTGGAATGTTGCTACTAACCTTGCCTGTAGTTTATCCTGCGGTAATGGCCTTAAATGGTGGCGAGTACGTTTCCGCAACTGATAGTGCTTTTGGAATGTCTGGGCCAATGTGTGCAATATGGTTTGGAATTCTGGTGGTGAAAATGGCCGAATTTTGTTTGATCACCCCACCAATTGGATTGAATTGCTTTGTTGTTGCTGGGGTGCGTGATGATTTAAGTGTTCAAGATGTATTTAAAGGCGTTACACCTTTTTTCATAGCTGATGCTTTTACTATAGCTATTTTGATAGCTTTCCCTCCGATTGTTCTTTGGCTTCCATCACTCGCTTGAAAGCATATTAGTTTTTTGGTTTTAGGTTATTTAGTATACCTTTGCCATACATCATATTTTGGCCATATTTTGCAGCTCGTATTGTTTATCATAGTAGTCGCAAAATCTGTTTCATTGATCCTACAATACCCCACCAATCGTTTGTAGCTCATTGCACCAGTTAAGTCACAGATTACCTTTAAATTCTTAAATTGCGAGGCAAATTTTGACGCAAGCTGGCCTTCTGCCGTATCATTTTCGGGGCAGTCTAATGCCGCTATACGGACAGGGATATTCCCCACCTCAATTGTATCGCCGTCTCTGACGTGGGAGATTATGCCGGTAAGTATGGAATATTCGAGAGCTTTTGCTTGCGGAATAAAAGTAGAAATTAACACTAATATTAAGATCATAAAGCTGAAGATCCTAATAATAGAATTATACCAGCCGTGGGCACAAAATAAGATAATTTACTCTCCTTCTCAGCGAGTCCCCGAAAATTGAGAGCGCCAGTTTTCACACTCCTCATCACTTATTTTTTGGAACAACATCTCTGGAACTGTAAACTTAGCACCTGCGATCAAGGTATTGGTGGCCTCAAGTACATTTTCGGGCCAGCTCCAGTCATCACAGTCCATAGCCAACATAAGTTTTTCTGATGTGGTCGGAATAAATGGTTGAGATAAAACCGCATAAATTCGAATTAAATTAAGTGCTAGTCTGATTTGCGCTGCTGCTGTGCCTTCATCCTCTTTATATACAGACCATGGTGCCGAAGATTGTAAATATTCGTTTCCTAAAGCCCAGATAGCGCGAAGCTCAGATGCAGCTTTGCGAATTTCTATTTTTTCCATATATTTTTCGTAACATTTAACTTGGCTTGCTAAGTTATCAATCAGACTACCCTCAGCCTGACCATAGTCTCCGCCAGATGGTATTTCTTCACCAAATTTAGACCGGCAAAATTTGGTTACTCTGCTTACAAAGTTGCCTAGAACATCAGCCAGATCTTTGTTTATGCTACTTTGAAAATTATCCCACGTAAATTCAGAGTCAGAGCTTTCAGGAGCATGGCTAAGCAGCCACCAGCGCCAATAATCCGCAGGAAGAATCTTAAGTGCATCGTCCATGAAAACACCTCGACCTCTCGAAGTAGAAAATTGACCGCCGTCATAGTTTAAATAGTTAAAAGATTTTATATAGTCTACAAGCTTCCAAGGTTCGCCTGAGCCCAAAATAGTGGCAGGGAAAGAAAGAGTATGAATACCCGCATTTACCCATTCCTGCGCACATGCGATGTACTCAATTGGAGCATCAAACCAGACATAAAATACCTTGTCTTCCATTCCAGGCCAAGGACTGTTACCTTTTTTAACGGGAATGCCCCAGTCTAGGTCTCTTGTAATTCCACGATCCTGCAACCCATCGCCATCATGTAGCCATTTCTTCGCAATAGATGTTGTGAGAACGGGCCAATCCGTCTTACTCTCAATCCAGTTTTCCAAGTTATCTCTCATATTGGATTGGCAAAGATACAAATGCTTAGTTTCTCTTTGCTCCAGTTCTGTTGCTCCCGAGATTGAGGAGCGCGGGTTTATGAGATCTGTAGGATCTAACTGCTTCGTGCAATTATCACATTGATCGCCTCTAGCATCTTCAAATCCACAGGCAGGGCAGGTTCCCTCGATATAACGGTCAGGTAAATACCTTCTGTCAACATGAGAATAAATTTGCGTTTCTATAACTTCTTTAATTAAACCTGCTGCTTCTAATTGACCTGCGAAGTGCTGGGTTAACTTATGATTTTCTTGGCTTGAAGACCTTCCGAAGTGATCAAAAGAAAGGCGGAACCCATCTGCTAATTGCGCCTGGACTGCGTGCATTTCCTCACAATATTCTGATATGTCTTGGTTAGCCTTAGCTGCTGCTAGCTCTGCAGGGGTTCCATGTTCATCTGTTGCACATAGAAATAAGACTTCATTACCGCGTGCTCGCTGATACCTAGCATATAAATCAGCGGGAAGCTGGCTGCCAATTAGATTTCCAAGGTGCTTTACGCCATTTATATAGGGTATTGCTGAAGTTATAAGGTGCCGCTGCATAGTAAGCCTGTTGTTTTACAACGGTTTAGCTCATGTCGACGAAATTTGGAAGGGACATAGATAATGCGTTTTATTGTAAAGCAGGTTGTATTATTTGCTGATGTGAATAATTAGTCTCATTAACTCCTTTTTCGCTATCGTTGTTTATGAGGCCAACGCTGGCTCTATCTAGTAGCTTTTTTCATGGAGCTAATGATATTTCAAGTTGGTTTTTAATTTCTGTTAGTAAGAATTTGTTCTCTGGTACTAAGCGTGCGCGCGTCAAATCTATTTTCCATTGATATGGTGTGTTTGTATGATTAGATCTAATATACCAACGTGTTTCAACACCTAATGCACCTCCATCCTTTGGTGTTAGTATCAATGGCAATGGGACAATCTTTGTTGATTTACAACTTTTAGCTGCTAAGTGCATACGCCTAATTTGTGTGAGGGTGGGGATCTGTTCTAGCTCTGCTATGATTAGTGGTGGTGCGCCAATTCTGAGACTTTCTTCTATGCACCACAGTGTGTTCTTAAAAGATGGTGAATTAATAAATATAAATCGATGTGGGTTAACCCATTTTGAGACTCCATTTGGGTTAATCGTATGCTTAGAGTATGAAGAACGAATCCATAATATCGGGCCTTTGCACCTTTGAGCTAAAAGGAATGGAAAAAATAATCTAGCTGGCCCATAGCATTCATGTACGCGTCCATGTTCCAGTCCTATATTTTCATAGAACGGAATTTTAGGTTGGCTTGTTGTGCTGCCGTTTATTAAGAGACTCAAGTTCATAGGTAAAAATATCATGTTCTTGTTTTGTTCTCAAATAGTTTCTTGTGTTTAACAATATTTTGTCTACGACTTAAATTTGATACTTACCGGGAGAAATCACTATGAAAATGTTTGATTTAGGGCAAACAGGGTTAAAAGTTTCTGAATTATGTTTAGGTACCATGACTTATGGCACACAAACATCTGAAGCTGATGCTTATAAGCAAATTGATTTGTGCTTATCAAATAATATAAATTTCATAGATACGGCTGAAATGTATCCAGTAAATCCAATTTCGGCTGAAACCGTTGGGCGCTCAGAGGAAATAATTGGTCGATGGATATCCGCGAACAAGAGCCGGAGATCAAATTTTATATTAGCCACTAAACATTCGGGAAAAGGTCTTTCGCATGTTAGAAATGGTGCGCCAATCGCCAAAGACACCATTCAGGATGCAGTAGAAGGTAGTCTCAAAAGGCTTAAAACTGACTACATTGATTTATACCAGTTCCATTGGCCGAATCGAGGCTCATATATGTTTCGCCAAAACTGGAAATATGATCCATCTAAGCAAGACAAAAAAATTACATTAGAAAATATGTATGAATGTCTCGTTACCCTTCAAGATCAAGTAAAAAAAGGTAATATAAGACATTTTGGCTTGTCGAATGAAAGTGCCTGGGGAACTGCTAATTGGTTAAGACTATCAGAACAACACAACTTACCTAGAGTGGCGACTATTCAAAATGAATACTCGCTATTATGCAGATTATACGATACTGATTTAGCTGAATTAAGCGTTAACGAGGGAGTTGGTCTAATGGCTTTTTCGCCCTTGGCAGCTGGTCTGTTAACAGGTAAATATTTGGACGGGAACGTACCAAAAAATTCACGAAAGTTGATAAATAAAGATTTAAGTGGAAGAGACAATGCTAGATCAGAAGTCGCAGTTAGGTCATATTTGAGCATAGCAGAAGAGTTTGGAATTCAACCTATACACCTTGCATTAGCTTGGTGTAGAACGAGACCATTTATGTGTTCTTCCATTTTTGGAGCAACATCAGTCGATCAGTTACCAGTCATTTTAGGATCAGTAGACATCGATTTGAATGAAGAATGTTTAGATCTGATAAATGAAACTCACAAACTTAATCCAATGCCTTACTAGATATTTGGTATTCAAAAAAATTGAATATTGGTAATTGTAGATAATGGAAATATGGGTCCTTCTCTCACTTGGTGCCGCGATTTTCCAAACGCTACGGTTTGTTCTGCAAAAATTTTTAAGTGATACAGGGCTGGGTGTTGATGGAGCAACCTTTTCAAGATTTATATACTCTGCTCCAATCCTTTTGGTGATTGCGCTAATATGGTTTGGTTATTTTGGCTATCCAACCGTAAATAATAATTTTTTAATTTTTTGTGTAATTGGGGGAATTTCTCAAATATTTGCCACACTGTGCGTAATAGCACTTTTTAAGCAGCGCAACTTTGCAGTAGGTATGGCTTTCAAAAAAACAGAAACTCTACAAATTGCCCTGGTTTCATTTATCGTGCTGGGCGAAAAAGTATCGACTACTGCGTTTTATGCGATTTGTATTGGATTTGTAGGATTAATTCTTCTATCAAAAGAGGCCTATAAAAAAAGCTTTTTTAAGTATGGTATATTCAACCGGTCTGTTCTGCTGGGTCTGCTGTCCGGTTTTTTATTTGCAATTTCTGGTGTGTATTATCGTGCTTCCACCCTATGTGTATTAGACGAAAATTCAATTAATAGAGCAATTTTGACCTTAACATGTGTTTTAGTGTTTCAAGTAACCATGATGGGCGGATGGCTGCTAATTTTTAATCGCCGTGAACTTATTGCTGTTTGGAAAGTACGCAATATTGCGGTTTGGGTTGGGCTAACCTCGTTAGTAGGTTCGTTTTTTTGGTTCTGGGCCTTTTCGCTGGTAAATGCAGCCTTGGTAAAAGCCGTAGGTCAAATAGAATTACTATTTTCAATTTTAGCTAGTACGGTTTTATTCAAAGAAAAAATAACCTTAAGGGAACTATTTGGTATTTTTACAATTATGCTAAGCGTTCTGGGAGTAATTGCGTTATCTTAAGTTAGTTAATGTAAGAAAATTCACCGATACCGTCATTTTGAAAAAAGGGTACTCTTTTCAAGTTCATATTTTTACCTAAATTTGAAATAACCTCCGCAAATATAACCTCTGTAATAAACGGCAAATCAAATTTTCTTACTTCTTGAATGGGTATCCACTGTAAATGAGACAGTTCGTTGGAAGCGCCCGAGAAGTCATCTAAATTTATTTCTTCGGAAAGGGTATCTGCATCAAGATATAAAAATCGAGCGTCAAAGCGTCGTGGGCGTCCAGGTGGAGTAATTGCTCGGAATACAAATTTGAACTTAGATGCATCAGGGACTAAGCCTAAGTTTGCAACCGGCTTCCATTCTGGAGGAATTACCCCTGTCCATTTTTTCTTACAGCCTACTATAATTCCTGTTTCTTCAAAAAGCTCTCGAATTGCTGCAACACTAAGTGCAAAAACTAAATCTTTGTTACATTTATAAGTCATCCTAGCGGTGCAGTTACCATTGAGTTGTTTGAACGACTTTACTAGAAAGTCATTTTCGTCAACTGCTCCTCCTGGAAAGACAAACTTGTTAGGCATAAAGCTCGCATTTTTGCTCCTCTGTCCCATAAGAACAGATGGATTTGATTTTCTGTTGCGGATTAATATTACAGAGGCCGCGTCTTTGATTTCAGAATTTTTATTCATTTTACACGCAATCATTTGGTAATAATACGAGAACGCAGAATATTAAACTTATTTACAACCCTCAATATGTCTCCTCAAATTTCCACGCAACGTAATTTACGGAGAATGAATTTTTGATGAAACTAAACCCCTAATATTTTATTTTGGCAAGAAAATAGGCCTTAGAAATTAATTCCTAAAATATAGTTTAATATTAAACTATATTTTTTGGTTTTGGATATTTGCTCTTTCCGCAAAGCTTTCTTGTCAAATCTTATAAAGTCGATAAAGGTTATACTTACCGGCTTATAGGGGTAGTTTTATGCTTAAAGATATAGCAAGGAGTGTCTGGTCAAATGCTTACGCTCCATATTCGAAGTTTAAGGTTGGAGTGGCAATTAAAACTATTGATGGATCAATATTTTCGGGAGTTAATGTCGAAAATGCTGCATATCCGGAAGGAACATGTGCGGAAGCAGCAGCTATTGCGGCGATGTGTGCTACGGGTCAACGGGAAATAGCTGAGGTTTATGTAATAGCTGATTGCAAAGAACCCGTCCCTCCATGTGGTGGCTGTCGCCAAAAACTGGCAGAATTTTCTAAGCCAGATGTTCCTGTAACAATGGCCACAATAAGTGGAAAGGAAAAGACTACTTCGGTGAGAGATCTTTTACCCGGTTCATTCAGCAATGACTTTTTCACTAAGATATGAAAAATTTTACTGCTCAAGCATTACTCTCAAAAGTAAGAAATAAGATCTCGTTGACGAGGGATGAATTAGTCTGGTTTGCGAGAGGGTTGGCAAATGGTACGGTTACCGATGCACAGGCCGGCGCCTTTGCAATGTCTGTTGCATTAAACAGCTTGGGCAGCCAGCAATCTCGAACTCACTGGACTTTAGCCATGCGGGATAGCGGTAAAACCTTATCTTGGGACGTTGGGGCACCGGTTTTGGACAAGCATTCAACTGGAGGGATTGGTGACTGTGTTTCACTTGTTCTAGCTCCACTTCTTGCATCAGTCGGTGTTTGCGTTCCAATGATTTCTGGAAGAGGTTTAGGCCATACAGGTGGCACTTTAGATAAGCTCGAGTCAATCCCAGGTGTGAAGGTCATGCACTCCGACAAAAGGCTCGTCGAAATTATCAAGAATTGTGGTTGTGTAATCGCAGGAGCCAATCAAGACATTGCCCCAGCGGATAAGCGGCTTTATGCCGTAAGAGACGTTACATCAACTGTTGACAGCTTAGACCTAATTACAGCCTCTATTTTATCAAAGAAACTTGCCTCGGGATTAGATGGTTTAGTTTTAGATATTAAATGTGGGTCTGGAGCATTCATGACAGACCTTAACCAGGCTACTAAACTTGCGCAGGCTCTGGTTAAAACGGCAAATGAGGCGGGCTGTCCGACAACTGGTCTTATAACGGACATGAACCAACCTCTAGCTCCTGCAATGGGAAATGCCCTTGAAATAGTTGAAGCAGTTCGGGTTATGTCTGGAGATAAGGGAGGTAGATTGCGGTCTATAACGGTGTCGCTTGGCGCAGAGATCCTCACAGCTCAAAAATTATTTAAAAATACACAACAAGCGTCGGTCGAATTAGAGAGACAAATCAATAATGGCGCTGCTATGGAAAAATTTAGTGAAATGATTGCATTAATGGGCGGTCCCAGCAATTTTGGTAATGATTTTGGCAGATACCTTCCGGAATCCACTGCAGTTATTGAAGTTTGCGCCTCTGCGTCAGGATATTTAGAAGGATGGGATGGGCAATTATTGGGCAATATCGTTGTTAAACTTGGTGGTGGGCGACTTGTCGAAACGGACAAAGTTGACCATGCTGTTGGATTTAGTGATATCGTTAGTGTTGGGACGAAATTGTCAAAGGGAACGCCAATTCTTAAAATTCACGCCGCGCGTATCGATCATGCGGAATCAGCAAAAATACAAGTTTTGCAAGCAATGAAAGTGAGCGATACCCCTCCGAAAGAAGCAGAGTTAGTTTTGAAGCGAGTAACTTAATGCCCAGAGCTATACTTCTTGTAATGGATTCTGTGGGGGTTGGAGGGGCCATAGATTCAGATAAATATTTTAATGGCTCTATAAGTGACTCCGGCTCAAATACTATTCTCAATATTGCAAAAGCATGCGACTCCGGCCTCGCAAATGAAGGCCGAACTGGTCCCTTGAGAGTTCCAACTTTACAATCTTTAGGTCTAGGAAACGCGATTTCTTTATCAACTGGAGAAACAGCCCCAAACATTCCGATCTATGAAAAAGGAGCAGCATATGCGGTGGCGGCCCCGGTATCTATGGGAAAAGATACTATAACAGGTCATTGGGAGTTAGCTGGTGTATCACTGGATCGTGATTGGCACTATTTCCCAGATATTGGTAAGGCGTTTGATACAGAATTAGTAAATCTCATTTGTGATCTTGGGAAACTTGACGGTATTCTGGGCAATTGTCATGCATCTGGAACAGAAATACTGAATGAACTTGGTGAGAAGCACTGCCAGTCTGGTAAGCCAATTTGTTATACGTCGGCTGACAGTGTTTTTCAGATAGCAGCTCATGAAGAGTATTTTGGTTTATCTCGCTTATATGATTTGTGTCACTTACTGGCACCTTATCTTCATGAAATGAACGTAGGCAGAGTGATTGCTCGTCCTTTTACCGGCAATAATAAGTCTGGATGGTCGCGAACCAACAACCGGCGTGATTTTGCTATGGCGCCTCCTAAAAAAGTACTAAGTGAATGGATGCAAGAAGATGGAATTGCAACATTAGCCTTGGGAAAAATAGGGGATATTTTTTCAATGCGTGGTTTCGATCGCCTTATAAAGGGTGAGGATGTTCAATTAATGCAAGCGTTGGAGGCAGAAATTGAAACTGGATCTGATAATAGTTTTATTTTTGGTAATTTTGTAGAATTCGATACGTTGTACGGCCACAGACGCGATATTTCCGGGTATGCAAAGGCTTTAGAGTGGTTTGATACCGAAATTGCAAAAATAATTGGTAAGTTAAGGAAAGATGATTTTTTAGTTCTAACTGCTGACCATGGAAATGATCCAACCTGGAGCGGTTCTGAGCACACAAGGGAAAATGTTCCTATTCTGATGGTAGGTGCTTCTCCTAATAAAAATAAAAAAGTGAATTTTGTTGATGTTGCTGCAACAGTTGCTAATTTTATGAGTTTACCTACAATTGGTCCCGGAAAGAGTCTCTTATGATTATGAGAAAATTGCCGAAAATCGAGCTTCATTTGCATCATGAGGGTGCGGCGCCGCCAAGTTTTATCCAACAACTTGCAGCTGAAAAGAACGTTGATCTATCTGGTATTTTCAAAGCCAATGGTGATTATAGTTTTTCAACTTTTAATGAATTCTTGTCAACTTATGAGGCTGCGTGTCAGGTATTAAAAGAACCAGAAGATTTTCATCGTCTTACTTTATCAATATTAGAAAAGTCGGCAGAAAATGGTGTGATTTATACAGAAGTTTTTATTTCACCAGATTTTTGTGGTGGAGGAGATTTAACTGCATGGAGGGAATATTTGGCGGCGATAGAGAGTGCAGCGGATATTGCAAAAAAAGATCTAGGGATAGAAATGCGAGGCATCGTAACTTGCATTAGACATAATGGGCCAACCCTAGCCAAAAGAGCTGCGATTTGTGCAGCAGAAACCGCTTCCAAATTTGTTGTAGGTTTTGGCATGGGGGGTGATGAACTAGTCGGTAGCCAAGCAGATTTTAAATTCTCTTTTGATATGGCTGAGGAGGCTGGGCTAGGATTAACCACACACGCAGGTGAATGGGGAGGAGCTGAGAGCGTGAGACAGGCGATCCAGGATCTAAGCGTTACCCGTTTGGGCCATGGCGTTCAAATAATTAATGATTCAAATTTAGTTACGGAAGCTATGGATAAAAAAATAACATTGGAAGTCTGTCCTGGTTCAAATGTATTTCTTGGTATATTTGAAAAGCTCTCACTGCATCCTATTGACTCACTGTTAAACAGCGGTGTCTCAGTAACAGTATCTACTGATGATCCACCCTTTTTTAATACAACCATGACAACAGAATATAATAATCTTAAAGATGTTTTTGGTTGGGATGAAGATATCTTTAAAGTTATAAATCAAAATGCAATTCACGCCGCTTTTTGTGATGAGAAGCAAAAATTAATATTACTCGAGAGGATAAATACTGAATGGACCAAAACCTAATTATTGTTGATCATCCATTAGTCCAACATAAGCTTACTTTGATGCGAGAAAAAGAAACTCCGACTGCCTTATTTAGACAATTATTACGCGAAATAAGCCAGTTTTTGGCCTATGAGGTAACTCGCGAATTACCCACACGGTTAAAAAAGATTGAGACACCACTTGTTCCTATGGATGCACCTGTGATGGCAGGAAAAAAGCTGGCTCTAGTATCAATTCTTAGGGCAGGAAATGGCCTTCTGGATGGTGTACTGGAATTGATCCCGTCTGCCCGCGTTGGTTTTGTTGGTCTCTACAGAGATGAGAAAACATTGCAGCCGGTCGAGTACTATTTTAAGGTTCCAGACGGCTTAGAGGACCGAGTAGTCATTGCGGTAGATCCGATGCTTGCAACAGGAAATTCATCTGCAGCTGCAATTCAGCGTTTGAAAGACGCGGGAGCTAGGGACATCAGGTTTTTGTGCTTGCTTGCTGCACCAGAGGGTGTAGAGCGAATGAGAGAGGCGCATCCTGACGTTCCGATTGTAACGGCCGCGCTAGATGAAAAATTAAATGAAAATGGTTACATTGTGCCTGGATTGGGTGATGCTGGAGACCGTATGTTTGGGACGAAATAAAAAATTTTTCCTAAACAAAGAGTGTCGGTGGTCACCCACCGCAAATGGTCTGTAAAGCAAGCCAAGAACTATCGTCTAAACTTGGTTTTCTAGCTTTTTCTGATTTTTTCTCACTATTTATCAAAAATTGCGTAGTTTGGCCTGTAACATCTTTGGCGTAAGAGTACGGAAGAGAAGAAATTTCTCTATTATTAAACTCCTTCATAAGAGTATCTAAGTCTAAACTCACTTTGTTTTTTGTGATCCAATCTTTTGAAAAGCCTCGAAGAGTCTTGGCATCTGGACTTTTTCCGAACAAAAACTGAATTATTTCCACATTGCTCATTTGCCTCATTAGCTCGTCCAAAGCATTACTTTTTGCTTCCCGTTGTATCTGGGCCAACACATAACCTGCCAACACATCAGGGTCATCAAAGTCTTCTACAAGAGCTTTTGAAATTAAAATGATTTTTCCTGGAAGGTGTAGTACATCAATAGTTTCACTTGGCACTATATAAAACGTGTATTCTAAAAAGCCTAAGTTTGAGACAAATTTATCTAATGCCATTTTCCCAAGCTCTCTTGAGCACGGTGCTCCAACAAATGAAATAAATTCATTAAACACAGCTTCGCCAATTTCCTGTTCTCTAACTTCTGGAATTATTTTTTGGGTATAATCGCGAAGAGCAGTGGGAAGCCAAAAAATACTTAACCCCGAAATTATAAGTAAAATTGATGCTAAGCTATAAATACGCAGCCGACCTGGCTTTGGTCGCCTACGATCCACCACTTTCATTAATTTTTCGATCGCTTCTGCCATTTCATTTTCATTATTCCCCAACTCAAGGGTTTCACTGGGATCCCCATCTGGATGATATAGCTTATGCCCATCTTTAGACTGTTTTATAGCAAGTGCGGCAAGTGACCAGTGAGCGAGTGGTTTTTCATTTATATCAGTGATAACCAATGATGACTCACCAATTGATATTATTACATCAATCCTTTGAGCCTCAGCGCTCTTGCGCCAAATCCCCGTTGCTTCCAATCTTTGATACTGGGTTAAGGCAGTCATCTTTATCTACTTTTGCGACTTGGGTTAGCGCAATTACCTAAACTAATCGCTACGCTAAATCCTTAGCGACTTTTCGGAGTTCAAATTTTTGTATCTTGCCGGTCGATGTCTTCGGTAATTCTTGAAAAACAATTTTCTTCGGACATTTAAATCCAGCTATTTTCGTGCGTGAGAAATCAATCAATTCACGTTCGTTTGGTACAGCATTAGGCAGTAGCTCCACAAAAGCGCACGGTACTTCTCCCCACTTTTCGTCAGGCATTGCGACAACTGCACACAGCGATACGCTCTCATGTGCCATAAGCACACCTTCAACCTCAACCGAACTAATATTTTCGCCACCAGAAATAATTATATCTTTCGCACGATCGGCTATTTGGATATATGTATTAGGGTGCTGGATTGCTATGTCTCCCGAGTGAAAATAGCCCCCTGAAAAAGCTGTATTCGTCGCCTCCTCATTCTTGTAGTACCCTTTCATAACTGAGTTACCTCGGATCATTATTTCGCCCTGGGTGGCGCTGTCCATTGGAATTTGCTTCATTTTATCATTCATGACGGTGATATCTTCCATCATAGGCATAGCAACACCTTGCCGAGCCTTTATCGTTGCCCGTTCCTCATCCGTTACAGCGGCCCAGTCGTTATCTTGCCATAAACATTCTGTAACGTGTCCATATGTTTCAGTTAGGCCATAGACCTGGGTAACATTGAATCCTAATTTTTCCATCTTGTCCAAAGTCGCAGGTGCGGGTGGGGCACCCGCTGTGAAAACCTCAACTTTATGGTCAAAATGCTTTCTTTCTTTTTGGTCTGCATTCACAATCAAATTAAGTACTATAGGAGCTCCACCAAAAAATGCGACTTTTTCGTCAGAAATAGCACTATAAATTGCTGATGCTGAAATTTCCCTGCAGCACACTAGTTTACCCCCAACCATTGGCATGAGCCATGTATGGTTCCAACCGTTACAATGAAAAAGTGGCACAATTGTCAAAAAGACTGGGAATATTTGCATTCTCCACGAAACCACAGTTCCCATGGTCATCAAATAGGCGCCGCGATGATGGTAGACCACTCCCTTTGGTCGTCCCGTTGTTCCCGATGTATAATTTAATGCGAGGCTTTCCCATTCATCCTGTGGCATCAACCATTCAAATTGTTTATCTCCAGATGACAAAAATTGCTCATAGGTTATATACTTCCCACTGCTTTGAAATCCTGCGCTAGGGTCTGGAACCTCTATGATTAAAGGAGCATTCCCGTCTACTTTAGCACATGCGCTCTCTGCCAGTGGTAAAAATTGGGTGTCAACCAAAACAACTTCAGCTTCTCCATGGTTAAAAATGTAGGAAACAGTGTCTACGTCTAAACGAGTGTTTATGGTATTTAAAACAGCGCCACATGCTGGGACACCAAAATGAGCCTCAGCTTGTGCAGGAACATTGGGCAAAATAGTCGCTACAACGCTGCCAGGTTTTACGCCCACATCGATTAGCGCCGACGCGAGTTGGCTGCAGCGAGCATGATATTCAGCATAATTTACTCGATGATTATTGTATACAACTGCTGTGCTAGTCGGGAATACTTTTGCTGCTCTTTGTAAGTGAGAAAGGGGAGTTAACGGAACAAAATTTGCTTGAGTTTTCTCTAGTCCTACTTCGTCTTTCATCCAGCCCATATCGGTTCAGCCTTTAATTGTTTGTTCACATGCTCGTACCACAATAAAGCCAAAATTAATAGCTTTTGCAACTCAACTAAGGTTAGCAGATAACATTTTTTATTTTTAGAATTGGCTTTTTGACTTTTATAAAGTGGTGTCTAATTTTTCCGGTGAAAATCGCTCATAGAAAGCCTCATTATTTTTTCCCATATCAGCTAGAAGAGGTGGGCAGTCAAATCTTGATCCATACGTATTGCATAATTCCTGACTGCGTTCTGCAGCGTATGGCGTTCCTAGGATATCTAGCCAACTTAGGGGTCCCCCGGACCAAGGAGCAAAACCCCACCCCAAAACAGCACCCACATCTCCCTCTCGAATATCCATTAGAACGCCTTCCTCCAATGCACGGACGGCCTCTAGTGCTTGGATAAACATAAGTCTATGCTGCACCTCTGTGAGGTGGGGTATGGTTTTTGATATAGGATACTTTTCTTCTAAACCTGTCCAAAACCCATCTCTTTTGCCATTTTCGTTATAGTTGAAAAATCCAGCTTTGGCTTTTCTTCCTAGACGGCCATTATCCTCCATCCAAAACAAAATTTCGTCAATTTGATCGTTTGGATATGATTTACCCATAGCCGCCCGAGTAGCACGCGCAATTTTTGCGCCCAGTTCTATGGAAGTTTCATCGACGAGTTGTATTGGTCCGAGAGGAAATCCTAATTGCTTCGCCGCACTTTCAATAATACTGGGAGGTATCCCCTCAGTAATCATTCTAAGCCCTTCATTAAGGTAAGGAATGATGCAGCGGTTAGCGTAAAAAAACCTGGCGTCGTTGACAACAATGGGAGTCTTTTTAATCTGGCGAACAAAGTCCAAAGCTTTTGCAACAGCTAAATTATCAGTTTTTTCCCCTTTGATGATTTCAACGAGTAACATTTTCTCGACGGGACTGAAGAAATGTATCCCAATATAATTCTCAGGATATTTGCTCGCCTTAGCCAATTCGGTTATTGGAAGTGTTGAGGTATTAGACGCAAATATACAGTTTTTCGGGACTATTTCTAACACTGCCTTCGTGACATCAGATTTAACCTGTGTATCCTCAAAAACTGCTTCGATAATCAAATCTGCCGCAGAAAGTTTTGTGTAGTCATCTGTTGCTAAAATACGGTTGAGGGTTTCTATTTTATTTTTGTCAGATACTTTTCCACGTTTTATACCAGCATTTAGATATTTTTCGGAATACGCCTTACCCTTATCTGCAACATCCTGGTTTTGATCAACCAACACTACTTCGACGCCGGCTTGAGCTGCTACCAGTGCAATGCCGGCCCCCATCATTCCCGAGCCCAATACTCCAACCGTCTTAACACGCTGATCTGGTACTTCTTTTGGACGAACAGCTCCCTTTTCTAGCGCACCTTTACTAATGAATAGGCTTCTAATCATAGCAGATGAAGAAGGGTTCATAACAATATTTGTGAACCAACGAGCTTCAATCTTTAATGCAGTATCAAAAGGAACTAGTGAGCCCTCATAAACGGCACTCAGTAAGGCTTTTGGCGCAGGATAAGCGCCCATGGTTTTACCAGTAACCATAGCAGAAGCACCAACAAAAGTCATGAAGCCAGATGGGGAATAGGGTGCTCCGCCAGGTAGTTTATAACCTTTCTGATCCCACGGCTTTAATATATCCGCATCACTTGCCGCCAGTACCCAAGCTTTTGCATCTGACATTGGAGTATCGCTAACCTCATCGATAATTCCTGATGATTTTGCCTTGCTTGGGTCTACAGTTTTTCCTTCAAGTAAAAACTCGGATGCTCCAAATATCCAGGAAAAATACCCACTTTAATTTCAGGTAGCCCAATTTTTGCTTTGTTATTATTTGCAGCAAAAATGCGATGTGTGCAGAGTGGAATTTCTAAGCCTATTCCGAGCGCGGTTCCCGGAAGAACTGTTACAATAGGTTTCCCACCTTTGTTTGTTTTGGGATCCATTCCTGCGCGTTCGATTTTGCGCATAATTGTATGCATTTGCATGAACCCGTCGAACAAACCTTGGGCAGGATTGGCACCATTTAAATTTTTTAAATCTGCTAAAACTTTGAGATCCATTCCAGCAGCAAAATCAGGTTTTGCACTGGTAATTATCGCACCAATTATATTATCATTTAATAGGACTTCATCGACCAGGCTATCCAAAAGTTTAATAGCTTCGAAATTTAAGATATTAAAAGCCTTTTCGGGGCAATCCCACACGATGGTAGCTATCTGATCTGTGTCTATCTTTATTGTAAAATCTGCCATTTCATACCTTAAACTCGCTCAATAATTGTTGCGGCACCCATCCCGGATGCTACGCATAGAGTGGCGAGACCTATTGTTTTATCTTGACGTTCCAATTCGTCTAAAAGTGTTCCTAAAATCATTGCCCCAGTGGCGCCGAGTGGGTGTCCCATCGCGATTGCTCCACCGTTTACATTCACTTTGTCATGATTTACTTTAAATGCTTGCTCAAACATGAGAACTATTGAGGCAAATGCTTCATTTACTTCAAAAAGATCAATGTCACCGATTGTAAGTCCACTATCTGAGAGAATTTTGTTCGTGGCTGGAACCGGTCCAGTGAGCATGATAGTTGGTTCAGTACCTACTTTACATGTTGCCCGAATTTTAGCTCTTGGCTTCAACCCTCGAGCTTTACCAAAATCCTCATCACCAATTAATATTCCTGCAGCTCCATCGACTATGCCTGAACTATTCCCGGCATGATGAATATGATGTATTTTATCTATCTCTGGATATTTCATTAAAGCCACTTTGTCGAAACCGGGCATTGTCTCTCCCATATCCTGAAATGCTGATTTTAACGCACCGAGCTTTTGCATATCGGTATCAGCTCTTATATATTCGTCGTGCTCTAGAATTGTTAATCCATTGATGTCTGTTACTGGTACAATTGACTTAGAAAACCTATCTTCATTCCAGGCAATACTTGCTCTTTTTTGACTTTCCACAGCTAATTCATCTGCTTGATCGCGAGAAAAACCATACTTTGTGGCAATCAAATCAGCACTAATCCCTTGCGGTACAAAATAGTTATTCATGGTAAAGCTTGGATCAACAGCAACAGCGCCGCCATCACTACTCATCGGAACTCGGCTCATGCTTTCTACACCACCAGCAATGTAACAATTTCCAGCTCCTCCTCGAATTTGATTGGCTGCGAGGTTGACTGCTTCTAATCCTGAAGCACAAAATCTATTAATCGAAATGCCAGGTACGTTTTCATCTAATTCAGAAGCCAAAACTGCTGTTCTTGCGAGACAAGCCCCTTGTTCTCCAATCTGAGTAACGTTTCCCCATATTACGTCCTCAATATAATGTCCGTGTAATTCATTTCGCTTTTTAATGTTGTTTAGAACTGTTGTAGATAAGGCAAGAGCGGTTACTTCATGTAGACTGCCGTCCTTCCGTCCTCGGCCTCTAGGAGTACGGACAGCATCATAAATAAAAACTTCTTTCATATTAAATCCTTTACTTAGGTGGATATGCTCGCTCAAGTAAATCGTAAGGGTGCTTCCAATTTTCGTATGTTTCAATTTTTGATAACCAGCGATCGATATTTGGATAAGATTTTCTATTAAATCCATAGTCTTCTGGGTAGAATAGATATGAACAACAGGACAAATCGGCAGCGCTAAACTGATCTGCTGCAATCCAATTCTGCTCTCTGAGGTGACTTTCTAATATAGAAAGAGCAGTACTATTTCGCTTCTGAAGATAACTGATTACTTCAATGGGTTTTTTGTCTTTCGGAATAAAATTCATTAAAAACCGAGTAGGTCCAAGGCTCCCGGATAATCGCGAGTTGTCCCATAATACCCATCGTAAAATTTCAGAGCGTTCTTGTTCATTTTTCCCAAAATAGATGCCTGTTTTTCCGTGCAGATAGTCCAATATAGCGCCTGATTGTGAAATTTTTTTATCACCATGTACAAGAACAGGAACTTCAGCCATTGGATTTATTTCATTTTTATAAGTTTCTGATCTTGCTTCACCTCGAAAAAAGTCGATGAAGATCTGCTGCCAGTCGGCTTTTGCGAAATGAAGGGCCAGAGCAATTTTATAGGAATGCCCGCTCTCACCAAATGAATGTAGCTGGAATTTCATACTGTATCCTACTTAGAAATTTTCTGGCTTCAATTTCATGACTACGTTGGATCCTGTTCTGATGCGTGCTAGGTGTAGCTTTGTAAATGGTAACTGTCTTTCCATAAAATATTGGCCAGTTGAAATCTTGCTTTGATGAAAATCATTATTATGTGACCCTGAGGTTGTTGCTTCAAATGAAGCCTCAGCCATTTTACACCACATAAAACCAAGACATACGTATCCAAAGAGGTGCATGAAGTCATAAGATCCAGAAAGTGCATCGTTTGGATTCTTTATCCCTTTGTCCATGAAATACAGGACAGCACCCTCTAAATCGGCTGTCGCAGATTTCATGGGTTCTAAAAATATATTATCAAATTCTTCTGATTTTTTTTGATTTTCTTTTATGTAAGTCTTCAAAATTGTGAAGAATGCTATCATATTTTTGCCCTGATCCTGAGGCAATTTTCGTCCAACCAAATCCAAAGCCTGAATACCATTCGCGCCTTCATAGATCATAGCAATACGTGCGTCTCGCGCAAATTGAGACATTCCCCATTCTTCTATATAACCGTGCCCGCCATATATTTGCTGGGCTTGGATTGTCATATCAAAACCCTTGTCAGTCAAAAATCCTTTAATCACAGGTGTTAAAAGTCCTATTAAACCATCGGCATTGATATCTGAGGTTCGAGTAGCTTTGTCGATGATATTTGCACCCCAAAGAATGAATGCTCTACTTCCTTCTGAGAAACATTTCTGATCCATTAAATTCCGCCGAATATCTGGATGGACAATGATTGGATCGGCTAATCCATTAGGATTCTTACTACCTGTGACATCTCTTCCTTGTAAACGGTCTTTAGCATAGGCAAGAGCATTTTGATAAGCTAACTCTGCTTGTGAGAGACCTTGCAAACCCACCCCAAGCCTGGCTTCGTTCATCATTGTGAACATCGCTCTCATACCTTTGTGCTCTTCACCCACTAAATATCCAGTTGCTCCATCATAATTCATCACGCACGTAGCATTTCCATGGATTCCCATTTTCTTTTCTATTTTCCCCACCGATACTTGGTTGCGCGCTCCCAAAGAGCCATCGTCGTTTACCAAAAATTTTGGGACAATAAAAAGTGATATGCCTTTTACGCCAGCAGGTCCATTTGGTATTTTCGCAAGTACTAAATGTATGATATTTTCTGCAAGATCATGATCACCTGCAGAAATAAAGATTTTTTGTCCACTTATTTGGAATGTTCCGTCAGATCTCCTAATGGCTTTTGTCCTCATCAGGCCAAGATCTGTCCCGCAATGAGGCTCAGTCAGATTCATTGTACCCGTCCATTTGCAATTTACCAAATTCGGCAAGTACTTTTTTTTCTGTTCATCACTGCCATGAGAATAAATTGCAGAATAAGCACCATGTGTTAGGCCGTGATACATCCCAAGTGCCATGTTCGCACTAGCAAACATTTCTCCAACGGCAATGCTGACCAGATACGGCAGACCTTGGCCCCCAAAATTTACATCACAATCAATTCCAGTCCACCCACCGTCTCTGAGTTGATTAAAGGCGTCTTTGAAACCAGGTGGAGTATAAACTATACCATTTTCAAAAGTGCATCCATGTTCGTCTCCAATAGAATTCAATGGCGCGAGCACCTCATTAGAAATTTTTGAAGCTTCTTCTAAAATCGCATTTAAATACTCTTCATCTAGTTCGCTGTACCCTGGTATCGGACTATCATGAATTTCTAATACGTCCTGTAATACAAATTTTATATCGTCGATTGGTGCGGAGTAGCTTGGCATTATTTTGGTTCCATTTCACTATTCGGCTGGCTCATAAGACAACTTGGCTTGAACCATAAGTTCTTTTCCGAGAACCAATTGTTCTTTTAACTCTTTAATCGTTTCGCCAAGTTCATAGTGCTGTGACTCAAGTTGTTTCAGTCTTTCTTTTGCCAATTCATACGTTTTGACTAGCTGTGTCTGCTGTTGATCGCCCATGTCATATAAGTCAAGCAATTGTCTGATTTCTTCCAGCGAGAAACCAAATCTTTTTCCTTTAATAATTAATTTAAGACGTGCTTGGTCACGTTTTGTAAAAAGTCGTCTTTGACCGTCTCGAATGGGAAATAGAAGCTCTTTAGCTTCATAAAACCGCAGTGTCCTAGCGGTCACACCATATTCGACGCACATGTCGCGGATGGTTAATGGGTCACTCATCTTTAACTCTTTTTGTTTTATTTTAATTGATAAACTAGAAAAGTTAACGTTAACGTAAACAAACGTTTCGTCAACTTAGCTCTCTAAAGAGTTTTTAGTCGATGAATACATGCATTTGGGCGTCTGTGCCCTCTTTATCATAAATTAATAGCCACTGTCTAAGTTCTTCTAATTGAAATCCAAATTTCCTGCCGCGTAAAATCAATGTCATTCTTGCACACTCTCTGGCACCATAAAAACGTGAGCGTCCAACCCTTTCTGGACTCAATAATTCAATATATTCGTAATAACGTAAAGTTCGTGGTGTCACCTCGAATTTCGCACACATTTCCTTGAAAGAAAGCTTACCTTCACTCATAAAACACCTCAAGTCTTGCGCCAAGTGTAGTGCTGTCTTACTAATCCATCAAGGTCGATGAGAATAATTTTAGTAACCCATAAGATTCAATTTTAAATCAACCAATAATTGTTACCTGCTTAAGGGTTAGCATACTTAATATCTAAAGGGATAGGATTTGGATTCTTCGATAGGCATAAGCCACCGCCGCGTGATGTCCATAGCGCTTCCTATTGTGTTATCCAATATTTCGATTCCAATCCTCGGCGCTATTGATACTGGTGTGATTGGGCAGCTTGGAAATGCCGTTGCAATTGGGGCAGTTGGGATCGGTGCGATAATTCTCAGTGCAGTTTATTGGTTGTTTGGTTTCTTGCGAATGGGGACCACAGGGTTTGTAGCTCAAGCATATGGCAGAGATGATACATCCGAAGTGGTAGCCCTACTTGTCCGTGGCCTTTTAATTGGTTTAGCGTGTGGTTTTTTTGTCATTTTAATACACCCAATATTATTTTGGTTATCTTTTCTAATATCTCCGAGTTCTGCTGAAGTTGAGTTACTAGCGCTAGATTATATGAGTATTCGTATTTTCTCTGGGCCAGCAATAATTGCTACCTATGCAATCATGGGATGGCTAATCGCATTAGAGAAAACCAAATATGTACTTATATTACAGTTGGCAATGAATGGTTTGAACGCGGCTCTAGATTTTTGGTTTGTGCTAGGTATGGGGTGGGGTGTCGAGGGTGTTGCATGGGCTACTTTTATAGCTGAATGGTTTGCTTTTTTTATGGGCTTGGGAATATGTTTCGCACTATCCCAAAATTTTCCAAAAATAGACTGGTCTTTGATATTTTCTAAGACAAAAGTGATTGCTATTTTGGTAGTAAATAGAGATATTTTTTTACGGTCATTTATGCTCGAAATAATATTTGTGTCTTTCCTTATGACCTCAGGAAAATTTGGTGACGTTGAATTAGCGGCAACTCAAATTCTACTCCAATTTTTGCATATCTCTGCTTATGGGATGGATGGCTTTGCTTTTGCAGCAGAGGTTTTAGTGGGACAGGCTGTCGGTAAATCTAATCGCTCTATGCTCAGAGACGCCGTAGTTAAGTCGGGAGTGTGGACCTTTACAATTGCTGTGTTTATGGCAGTTACTTATGCTTTTTTGGGAGAGTTTTTTATTGAAATAATGACAACATCAAATGAGGTCAGACTGGTTTCTGAAAATTTTCTAATTTTCATTGTTCTTGGCCCTATCTTTGGGGCACTACCTTTTCTAATGGATGGTATTTTTGTTGGCGCTACTCGCTCAGTTGATATGCGCAATATGATGTTTTTATCACTAATTATTTACGCGCTATCTGCATATATTTTAATTAACTTATACGGGTTTTACGGTCATTGGGTCGCACTCTTAGTCTCATATGCAGCACGAGGCATATCACTACTTACAAAATATCCAAGATTAGAAAGTTCAATTATTTAAATAACTCCATAGCTCGTTCTGGAGGACGTCCTATCACTGCCTTGTCACCAGATATTATAATAGGTCGCTCAATCAAAATTGGGTTTTGTAACATTGCCTCAATAAGTAACTCATCTTTACTAGTTCGGCTCAACCCTGAAGCGCGAAATATTTTCTCGTTTGTACGTACAAGCTCTATAACAGGGATTGATAACTTTTCTATTAGGGACATCAGGTCTTCGTAGGTAAAGCTTTCATTTAGGTAATGAAAAACATAAACATTAACAGACGTATCTTTGAGTAAATTTAAGGCAGTCCTTGATTTTGAACATCTTGGGTTATGCCAGATCGTTGTCATAGCCATTCCTTTGCGCGAGTTCCGACGGCTTCTCCCACATTTTTGAAACCATTTTCTTTTAAATAGAAATCTAATTCTCTAAGAATTTTGTTTGTAACAGAAAAACCTGAATAAATAAGGGCAGAGTATATTTGCACTAAGGAAGCTCCAGCCTGGATTTTTTGAAATAATTGTTTGCCTGTAAATACGCCACCGACACCAATTAATGGTATTTTACCCTCAGTAATAGAATAAAGTTGCGCAAGCACACGCGTTGACATCTCAAATATTGGTACTCCCGATAGCCCACCTTTTTCATGTTGATAAATACTTTTTAGATTGTCTCGCTGGGTGGTTGTATTCGTCGCGATAATTCCGTCGATATTTGTGTCCTTCGCAACTAAAGCAATGTGTTCTAATTCATCTTGTTCAAGGTCTGGTGCTATTTTTAAAAATACAGGAACCCTAGATTTAAAATTATCCTGACTAGCCATTACTCCATTTAATAATTCACGTAATTCTCTTTCTGATTGGAGCTGTCTTAAATTCTCAGTATTTGGTGATGAAACATTGACAGTAGCAAAATCAACAAATTCACAACATGTTTTAAACACATTTGCAAAATCAGCAATACGATCAGCGCTGGTTTTATTAGCTCCAAGGTTTAAGCCAATTATCCCGTTCGAAGGGCGTTTAGACAATCTTTTTGCGACTGCAAGCATGCCATCATTGTTAAATCCAAACCGATTTATAATGGCTTCATCTTCTTTAAGCCTGAACAGGCGTGGTTTAGGATTTCCGGATTGAGCAAGAGGAGTAACAGCTCCAATTTCGATGAAGCCAAATCCAAATTTCATAAGGGGTTTAATAGCTTCTGCATTTTTATCGAAACCAGCTGCTAAACCTAATGGATTGTTAAATTTCAATCCCGCAACACTAAGTTCCAAAGTTTTTGCGTGAAAACCTGGGGTGCTTGGGATAAACCCAAATTTTAGAGCTTTGATAGCTAAGTTGTGAGCTATTTCCGGCTCAAAGTTTGATAATAATTGAAGGGCAATTTTTTCAGATAATTTCATTAATACCCTCGGGCAACGAATGATGACCATTTTTCTTTTTTAAATGAGTATGCCATTCTATGTCAGCCATCAGTAGCTCTCTATACAAATGCGGAAAATCCTGCCCTCTGCGGGAGGGTTCCCATTTAAGGTCTGTTGAAAATTTTTCTGCTTTACAAGCAGCTAATACCAAATCTTCGTAATCCGAAAAATGCTTACTCATGGTTTCCATGAGTTGTGACGCTTTAGAGAAATGTATGTATCCATCTGATATATCAACAGGCGCTCCTCTGGTTCGCCCATCATTTGTAAAAACTTTCCATTGATCCGGTAAGAAAATTTTAAATACTAACATAAATCGTGTGATGCCTAAATATCATTGTTTGGTCAAGGCCGATAGGGCCAAATGAGCAAAAAGTCAGACCAACTTTTGATTAACTTGTATTTTTATCTCGTTTATGCTGAGACATACAAGGAAAACAGATAGATTGTTATTAAATCCATAAGGACATAAATATGTCAGAAAAAATTGCATTTTTAGCGGCTGATACGGACAGTGCACAAGCTGCATTGCATGAGCTGACAGAAATCTATGGACAATGTGATTTCAAGGAGGCTGACTATATCGTTGCGTTGGGTGGCGATGGTTTTATGCTTCAAACTTTACATCTTTGTCAGAATTTTCGTGCCCCGGTGTATGGGATGAATCGTGGAACCGTTGGTTTTATGATGAACGCTTATGAAACGGATGCATTGCCGTTGCGACTTTCTAATGCCGAGGAGCAAATAATTAATCCTCTTATCATGAAAGCCACACTAGTTAATGGAAAAGTTAAAACAGCACTGGCGATAAATGAAGTATCGCTTTTAAGAGCTGGGCCACAAGCTGCCAAGTTGCAAATATGGGTTGATAACCGACAGCGGATGGATGAACTAGTATGCGATGGTGTTTTAGTTGCCACGCCAGCAGGATCAACCGCATACAATTATTCTGCTCATGGCCCCATACTCCCCATGGGCGCAGATGTTCTCGCGATGACTGCTTTAAACGCATACAGACCGCGTAGATGGCGTGGTGCATTGTTACCAAAGACTGCAGTCGTTCGAATAGATGTACTTGATAATACTAAAAGACCCGTAATGGCAGATGCTGACAGTATATCTTTTAAAAATGTCAAAAAAGTTGAAATTAGTTCAGAGACTAAGATCCAGCATAGAATTCTTTTTAATGAAGGCCATGGGCTAGATGAGCGATTAATTCAAGAACAATTTGTTTAATTCAACCAACCTAATTTCTCCCATAGCTTTTCACAAAGAGTACCGCAGCATTCCTCAATCGCGATCAAAGCTGCAACAACGGTATCTTCGCGCCAACGTTTTCCAATGATTTGAATTCCAATTGGGACAGGGCCTGCCGTAGTATTGGCAATATGTGTTGGCACAATACCTGCTGGATGACCAATAAAATTCATTGAATATGACCAGAGTGCTGCACCTAGAACTTCAGTTACACCTGCCTTTCCCTCAGAATCGCGATCTGGATAAAAAAAGCTAGTTGGTAATAAATTCGAAATAATTAGCGGATACTCATCCATGAACAGTGACCATTCCCGAGCATAATGAGTTCGGTTTGCCATCGCTGTTAAAAGCTTTTTGCCGTCATAAGGTTCAAATTGGCGAAAATATTCATCAAAAATCATTTGTATTTTTTCAGAACCATTTCTGCGTATGTCTTCTCCTAAAAGAGCTTGTACTTCTCCCAATAGTGCACTGTACCCGGTTTTTGCAGTCTCTTCTAAGAGTGGTGGAGTAACCTCGTGTATCTCGAACCCAACATTGCTCAACGCATCAGCGGCTATTTTTAAACCCTTGACGATTTCCGGATCTGTATCGAAGCCTGGTGTTTCAAAACAAAGAGCTACTTTCCGCGAATTTTCTGATAAATGAGAAGTATCCCATGGCATTGGTACATGAAATGGGTCCCTAAGATCTGATTGAATTATTTCTGGCATGGCTAATTGAAGATCATAGGCACTTCTTGTAATTAAACCTTGTACTGACATCGATTGGGCAAGAATTCCCCGCTCACTGGTTTGACTTGAGTTCCACGCTGGCACCCTTCCTAAGCCAGGTTTTAGAGTCACTGCGCCAGTTGCCACAGATGGAAAGCGAAGTGAACCTCCGATATCATTTCCATGAGCCAAAGTACACATTCCAGCCATCACGGCAGAACTTGCGCCACCAGAAGAGCCACCTGGGGACAAATGCTTGCCCCATGGATTATTAGTCCGTCCGTATAAAGGATTTTCTGTATCAGCTCTGAAAGAAAATTCTGGAGTATTAGTTCTACCAACAAAAACCGCTCCTGCATCCATGAGATGATCAACAATTGGAGCATTGGTCTTAGCTATTAGATTTTTTAATGCTGTTACACCGTTGCTTGTGGCGTATCCCTTCTGGTCCACATTTATTTTAACACTTACCGGAATACCAAATAGTCGTCCTTTTGGTTTGCCTGCAGCTACTGCGCTATCAAGGCTTTCTGCGCGTTCGATAGCATCATCGGACATATCATCTACAATAGCATTCAGTTGAGGGTTTACTTTTTTTATCTGCTCAATACATGCAACGGTTATATCAGTAGCACTTAATTCGTTATTTCTTGTTTTTTTAAAAAGCTCACGGGCATTAAGAGCCCAAACAGGTTTATTCAACATGTCCTACACCTTAATTTATTTAGAGCGTAACCAATAGCTGTCGAAGATCAATTAGATTTTACTGTAAGTGAGAAGCCTCTGGATCGTTTTCCAGCTATTATATACTTTTTTATAGCTCATGGGCTTTCCCTTAAATGCAAATAAGCACCTGTGGAGAATGCTTCAATTTCTGTTTTCTGCAAGGGGCATTGAGAAGATATTGAATTACCTGTTGTATATCACCTGATGATAGCTATGAATATATCTAATAGCGTTTTGGAACAGCTGGCTGACAGTCTGCTTTAAATATAAATTATGACAATAGAAGAAGCAGAAATTTATGCATTAAAAGCCACAGACTGGCTTATTTCAAACCAAGATCTTGTGGAAGCTTTTATGGCATCGACTGGAGTATCTGCAATTACTATTAAGAGCGAATTCCATGATGGGATATTTTTGGCAGCTGTTTTAGATTTTCTGTTGCTTGATGACAATTGGGTTATTGCAGCCTGTCAAGCTATGGAGCTAGAGCCTGAAGCGATGTCCGCTGTTAGGCAACTTTTGCCGGGCGGTGAAAAAGTAAATTGGACCTAAGTCGTATGCATTTTGATGGTATTTTGTTTGATAAAGATGGAACTCTTTTTGATTTCCATAAGACATGGAGTAACTGGACATCAGATGCAATCGAATATCTTTGTGGAGATAATTCAGCAAAGAAAAAGTTAGTTGCAAAAGCACTAGGGTACGATCAGAAAAATCAGTCCTTTTTAAAGTCAAGTTTGTTAATTGCGGGAACAGCTGAACAGGCAGCAGAAAAAATTGCACCATTTATAAATGATATGAGCCAACATGAAATTGAGAGTTTTTTGTTAAATTCTGCAAAAAAGGTGAAACTTATTGAGGTAATTCCATTAGAGAAATTTCTTAAAAATTTAACCTTGAAGGGTTTGAAAATAGGTCTTGTAACAAATGATTTTGAGGCTGTGGCACATTCCCATCTAAAGACTGCTGGAGTTCACAAATACTTTGACTTTATTGCGGGATATGACAGCGGTTTTGGAATCAAGCCAGAGCCCGGGCCTCTATTAAAATTTTCTGAGCTTTTCTCGATTGCACCGCACAGCGTGGCCATGGTGGGGGACAGTACTCATGATTTGTTCGCCGCTGAAAAAGCGGGTATGTATAAAATTGGTGTTCTTACTGGCTTAGCTTCACATTCTGATCTGGCTCCTTATGCCGATTGTGTGCTTGATAATATAGGAAAGATAGAAACGCTCTTAACTTAATTATGTTTAATGCGACTCAGATTGTCGCAAAAGAACAGGAAATTAGTCGTACAGCTCGGTGTCTTAGAAATAAGAAAACGAGAGCGAGCATATGACTGTAACCAAATCCAGACGAAAACGGGGTGGTGGGCGAGCTGGCAATGCTGGTAGAAGGGGTGGTTCATCTATTCTTCAGCCACCCTGGCACCTTACTGCAAATATAGATAAGCCGACCGAGCCATTGAATGAGGAGGGCGTGACAGCAATCCATCTTGGTGCAATGGAAATACTAGAAGAAATTGGACTTGAAATACTTAATCAAGAAGCTAGAGATCTCTTAAAAAAAGCTGACTGCCTCGTTTCAGGAGAAAATGTTAAATTTGATCGCGAATTTATAATGGAGATGATAAATAAAGCGCCTTCAAATTTTGATATTACACCACGAAATCCAGAAAAAAAAATTACTGTGGGTGGGAATAAAATATTATTTGGGAATGTTTCCTCTCCACCAAATTACTGGGATACAAAAATCTGTCGAAAAGTGCCTGGCACGAGGGAGACCTGTAAAAATTTACTTAAGCTTAGCCAATATTTCAATTGCATTCACTTTGTTGGAGGCTACCCAGTCGAACCAGTGGATCTTCATCCCAGCACACGCCATCTTGATGTTCTTTATGACAAATTAACTGTCACTGACAAAGCACCCCATGCCTACAGCTTAGGAAAAGAGCGGGTAGAAGATGTTATTGAAATGGTGCGAATTGCTGGTGGATGGACAGATGAAGAGTTCGATAGCAGTCCAAAAATGTATACAAACATTAATTCAACGTCTCCGCTGAAGCATGATCAGCCTATGCTTGATGGATGGATGAGATTGGCCAGACGAAATCAAGGTTTGATAGTAACACCATTTACCCTAGCTGGAGCGATGGCGCCAGTTACAATGGCAGGTGCAGTTGCGCAATCGATTGCTGAGGGTCTAAGTGCCATAGCACTCGCCCAGTACATAAATCCTGGTGTTGGATGTGCTATAGGAACTTTTACTTCTAATGTTGATATGAAATCTGGCGCTCCGGCATTTGGGACACCTGAATACATTCGGGCAACTCAAATGACAGGTCAATTAGCTCGTTTCTACGGTCTCCCATTGAGGTCGTCTGGAGTATGCGCAGCAAACGTACCTGATGGTCAATCTATTTGGGAAACGTCTAACAGCTTATGGGCTGCCGTACAATCAGGGTCAAATATTATATATCATGCTGCTGGATGGTTGGAAGGAGGTCTTATTGCAAGTCCAGAAAAATTTATCATGGATTGTGAAATTATACAGCAAATCCAGAGGTATATGGACCCAAAAATACATGCCACGGATGCCGATAGTATCGCAATTTCAGCTATAAAAGAAGTTGGCAGTACTGGACATTTTTTTGGTGTGGAGCATACACAAAGGCGTTACGAAAGTGCTTTTTATCAGCCCTTTTTATCTGATTGGAAAAATTATGAAGCATGGGAGGCTTCAGGTGCAGTATGGACACCTGAACGTGCATATAAGCTATACGAACAAATTCTTCATGAATTTGCAGAACCATTGATCGATCAAGGAATAAAAGAAGAATTGAAGGAATTTGTAGATCGTCGAAAAGTAGAGGGCGGTGCCCCAACGGATTTCTGATCTTTGTCCAAATATTTTTGAATTTTAGAATTCTTTTTCTGGTGTTTAAGTTAGAAACTAGCTAGTACCCTCACTGACATAACAAAATGGGCCTCATTATCATGGGACAAGATGTAAAACTCGCACCATCTATACTTGCTGCGGACTTTGCGGATTTTGGAAGAGAAATCCAGGCTGTTGAGGGACAAGGAGCTGATTGGATTCATGTAGATGTAATGGATGGGCACTTTGTTCCCAATTTAACATTTGGTCCAGCTTTATGCAAAGCTATCCGCCCCCATGTAAAGACTGTGATGGATGTACATCTAATGATTAGTCCAGTTGAACCGCATATAGCTGCATACGCAGAAGCAGGCGCGGATATTATTACAGCTCACTACGAAGCTACACATCACCCACATCGTACGATACAGGCAATTCGTGCTGCTGGTTGCAAAGCCGGGATAGCTTTGAATCCCAGCACACCTGCAGAAAGCGTAGAATATCTTTTGGACTCCGTTGACCTAATTTGCGTAATGACTGTCAATCCAGGATTTGGCGGCCAAAGTTTCATTAATTCTCAATTGCAAAAAATAAGGAAGTTGAAATCAATGATTGGTTCACGGCAAATTTTTTTAGAAATTGACGGTGGAATTGATACTGAAACTGCAGCAAGTGTAGTAGAGGCAGGTGCAAATGTTTTGGTTGCAGGTTCGGCAGTATTTAAGGGTGGTTCAGTCGATAAACCACTTGTATACGGCGAAAATATATCAGCTATCCGGAACACATTTAAAAACTAAAGTTCGTTGCAATTGTTAAAAATTCCACTGGTTAACAGATATGAAAAATTTGACAGCCGGTTTGCCTCCAAACTAAGACAATGTGGGGTTGAAATTGTAAAGAGCAGTACAAAAAGTGGATTTTCCGACTTGGATCTTTTTAATGGCAGCCCGTACGAGAATCGAACTCGTCTTTCCAGGTTGAAAACCTGGCGTCCTAACCGATAGACGAACGGGCCGCTCTGCCTGTGATTGTTGTATTTATGTAAACCATTAAAGCTGTGCAAGTAGAAAATGCATGAACATATTTTTTTTTACGTTCTTGCTCCTGTATCTACAACTCTTCCGGCCAGGCTGCATCCTCTATAATGAGTTGAGGAGATTTTCTGCCTTGCCAATGATTAACGTCTAATTTCCCAAGCAAGTGTGCTTTTTTACCACAATGTTCTGTTAAAGCTTGCCCTAAATTTCCTTCAAAAGCCCTGAAACATATCGCATCCATTGTTTTGCCACTATCATCTGAAAAACGAACTTTTAGGTGATTTTCAACCGAAAGGGCCACAATTTTCTAATTCATCAATAAGACCAATGTTTACTCCACCAATAAAAAGGACTCCATCCACCAAAACTTTCTGGGCTTCTGGATCCATAAACTCTTCTTTTTTAGCAAGTTCGCACAATCTATTCATTGCTGGGTATAGTTGCTCTTTCGTTAGGCTTAAGCCTGCCGCCATTTTGTGCCCGCCACCCTTTTGTATCAGCCCTTCACGCTGTAGGCGTTGAATTGCGAAACCTAAATCAAAACCTGGAACAGATCTGCCGGATCCTTTACCTTGATCGCCATCAAAACCAAGTACAAGTGCAGGCATATTAAATTTATCTTTTAGCCTTGATGCGACAATTCCAATAACTCCCGGGTTCCACCCGTCCCCGGCTGCCCAAGTGATTGATTCTTCAGACTGGTTTCTATCGATTTGTGCTAGTGCTTCTTCTCGGACGATATTCTCTATCTCCTTCCTTTTAATATTAAACTCCTCTATTTGTTCACAAAGTTCATTTGCCTCTGGAACGGACGTCGAGCACAAAAGCCTGAGTGCTAAATCTGCTGGACCTATTCTTCCAGGTGCATTTAATTTAGGGCCTAATAGATATCCTAAATGATACGAGGTAGGACTTGAGTTCAGGGCTGACTTGTCCATAAGAACTTTTAAACCTAATCGCTGTCTTTTCGATAAAATTTTTAGACCTTGAAGAACGAAAGCTCTATTAGCGCCCACTAAAGGTGCGACATCCGCAACTGTCCCCAAGGCAACTAAATCTAAGTAATCCATTAGATTGGGTGAAGATTTGCCACTATTCTTCAATTTACGGCCGCATTCCACCAAAGATAAAAATACTACTCCCGCAGCGCATAAATATGATAAATTGCCACTTTCAACTTGTCTGTTTGGATTTACAATAGTGTGACACTTGGGATCCACTTCGGAGCCTAAGTGATGATCTAAAATAAGAACATCACATTCTTCGTTTACGGCCTCGAAAGCCTCATGACCCATGGTCCCACAATCAACACAAATGATTAGGTCATGTTTAGAAGACAGTACTTTCATAGCCTGTTCATTAGGCCCATAACCCTCCTTTATCCTATCGGGCACATAAATATCTGGTTCTAAATTGAAAAACCGATACCAAGAAACAAGCATTGCTCCAGCAGTCGCCCCATCAACATCATAATCAGCAAAAATTACGATTCTTTCCCTATGGTCGAGAGCACGTATCAGCCGCTCAGCGGCTTTCGATACATCAAGTAATTGTTTTGGATCTGGTAGTAAGTTTTTGATAAGAGGGTTTAAATACGTATCCACGCTTTCGGGAGAGATTGCTAATCTTGCCAAAACACTGGCTACAGGTGGCTTTTGTCCGGTAATTTGTGATATGGCTTCTGCACGCCTATGTTGCTCATCATTAGGCCCAATCCATTTTCTTCCCGTAATTGACTTATGGACACCTAAAAATGCCATAATGAAACCTTATTTTTTTGGCACGCGATAAATCATCCGCCTTACTGAGCCAGTTTTTGATCGCATCAAAATTGTCTCGGCAGTAATATGAGTTATTTCACGTTTTATACCTTCCAAGAGTGAACCGCTAGTAACTCCAGTCGCAGCGAAAATAACATGTTGTGTAACCATATCATCTCTTGAATAAATTTGGGACAGATTATTTATTCCCGCTTTTTCTGCACGGAACTTCTCATCGTCGTTTCTAAATATTAGTTTGCCGTGGATTTGCCCACCCATACATTTAAGAGCCGCTGCAGCAAGGACTCCTTCGGGGGCTCCGCCCACCCCCATATACATATCGATGCCAGTTACTTCAGATTCAGCACAATGCATAACCCCAGCTACGTCTCCATCTGAAATTAAGCGAATTGCTGCCCCAGTGGATCTCACTTGTTCTATCATCTCCTGATGTCTTGGGCGCTCCAGAATACAAACTGTTATATCACTCGGATCGCAATTTTTTGCCTCCGCCAATACCTGAACTCTTTCATAAGGTGACATATCAAGAGATAATAAATCTGGCGAAAAACCGGGGCCGATTGCCAGCTTTTCCATGTAAACATCGGGGGCATGCAGCATTGAATCCTTAGGGCCCATTGCAATTACTGTCAAAGCGTTGGGCATATCTTTAGCTGTTAATGTAGTTCCTTCTAAAGGATCTAGAGCAATGTCAACGCCTGGGCCATTACCAGTACCAACTTCTTCACCGATATAAAGCATAGGCGCTTCATCACGCTCACCCTCGCCGATAACAACTGTTCCGGATATATCAAGTAAATTTAATTGCTCTCTCATCGCATTAACGGCGGCTTCGTCTGCTGCTTTTTCGTCACCACGTCCAATAAGCGAGACGGATGCGATCGCTGCAGCTTCTGAGACCCTTGCTAATCCAAGGGAAAGCATACGGTCATCAAATTCAATCTTTGGGTTATTCATATCAAAGTTCTCTGGCTCTAAAGTGGCTCAATGCGTAGTGCGACTGGTTTATCGTGTACAACCCCAGTTTTGGGTAAATTAGCTAAAGCTTTCTCAATAGACTTAGGTTCAGTGGCGTGTGTCACAATGAGAACTGGGGCATGATCATCAGCATGAGCATATTGGCGCATTCGATCTATTGATATTCCAAAATCGCCAAGTAACGATGCTACTTTGGCCAATGCGCCTGGCTTGTCTGACAGAGATAAGCGTAAGTAGTAAGGTGCGTAGGTATTTGATTTAACAGGTTGGATTTCTTTTAAAATATTTGCCGGCTGTCCAAAAGTAGGTAGTCTTACACCTCTTGCAATATCTATAATATCTGACATTACAGCACTTGCAGTAGGGCCTTCTCCTGCTCCAGGACCACTAAGAATAATCTGTCCAACGTGGTCGCCCTCGAGCATCACCATATTCGTCCCACCTTCCAGTTGGCCAAGTGGTGACGTGGCTGGTACTAAGCATGGTGACATTCGCTGTTCAAGGCCGTCCCCATTGAGTTGTGCAACACCGAGTAACTTAATTCTAAACCCCATGTCTGCTGCATGATTTATGTCATCGATTGAGATTTGTCCGATACCTTCTAATTCTACAGCGTCAAAGTTTACTTTTGTTCCAAATCCAATTGATGCAAGCAAAGCAAGTTTATGCCCAGCATCAATTCCACCAACGTCAAGAGTAGGATCAGCCTCTAAATATCCTAGAGCTTCAGCTTCTTTAAATATTTCCTCGTAATTCAGCCCGGATGACTGCATACGTGTCAAAATATAATTACATGTTCCATTCATTACACCAACAACACGAGTTAACCTGTTGCCCGCAAGTCCTTCAGTTAAAGCCTTAATGACTGGAATACCCCCTGCTACAGCTGCTTCAAATCGGAGTAATTTGTTTTTACCCTCTGTTTTTTCAGCCAGTTCTTGTCCGCTGTGCGCTAATAATGCTTTGTTTGCTGTTACTATGTCTTTGCCAGTATCAATGGCTGCCACAATGGAATCTTTTGCTGCCCCTTTGTGACCCCCAATTAGCTCAACGAAAATATCAATATCTTTTCTTTTAGCCAATGAAATTGGATCACTCTCCCATTGGTACTTGCTCAAATCAACACCACGATTTTTATTTTTTGCTTTTGCTGACACTGCGACAATTTCAATTTTTCTGCCTGTCCTAGCCTGTAGTATTTTCTCATTTTGTTGGATAATTTTTACTACGCCAATGCCTACCGTTCCCAATCCGGCAATACCGATCTTTATTGGATTGGTCATTGTGGGTTCCTTTACTGAGTTCCGCGCTACAGATGCGATTTAACCTTAAAGATAATATTAAGCAACAGCTGACCGATATCGCATTACTCATAGTATAGTTTAAGAATGGATAAATTATTTGAAGTTATAAATGCATTATTTGTCGCTTTTAGAAAAGCTCACAAAGATTTGCTGGCGAAATTAGCTCTATGGAGAAAATAATGAAACTTGGTTTTATAGGTTTGGGTAATGTCGGCAGTAAGTTAGCTGGAAGCCTTCTTCGGAACGGATTTGATTTGTCCGTTTTTGATTTGAACAGTCAGTTAGTAGAAGAATTTGCATCGAAAGGTGCCGGAATTGGTGAAGACCCTGCACATTTAATGCGTTTCTGTGATCTTGTGATAACTTGTTTGCCCAGTCCTGCCGCCTCCAATTCAGTTATGCAGTTAATGCTTCCTTTTGTAAAAGAGGGAAAAACCTGGTTGGAGATGTCGACGACAGATGATGCCGAAGTTAGGCGTCTGGGGGTTGAAGTTATCAGTAGGGGCGGTAAAGCTGTTGATTGTCCAGTATCTGGAGGCTGCCACCGCGCAAATACCGGAAATATCAGTATTTTTGCTGGGTGTGATCGAGCGACATTTGAAATGATCTTACCTTTGTTAACTACTATGGGTAGGCGGGTTATTCACACAGGCGAACTAGGTAGTGCTAGTATACTTAAGGTTATTACCAACTTTCTTGCTACAGCAAATTTAGTATCATGCGCAGAGGCCCTTACGGTTGCTAAGGCTGCAGGTTTGGATTTGAGAAATGCCTATGAGGCTATTAGAATTTCATCTGGCACTTCGTTTGTTCATGAAACTGAGAGCCAAGTAATATTAAACGGCAGCCGAGACATCTCGTTTACAATGGATTTAGTGGCGAAGGATATTGGTTTATTTCAAGCAGTTGCAGATAGAGAAAATGTACCACTTGATTTAAATCCGTTGTTGATAGAGGTTTTTGAAGATGGAATAAAACGGTTTGGCTCAAGAGAGCTGTCTCCCAATATCATAAAGAGATTAGAAAGTGCGACAGGTTTGGATATAACGGCCCCAGGGTTCCCAGCGGAAATGATAGATAACGAACCGGAAGAGCCAGGTTATGAGGTAGAAGTGAATAAAGGTTAGCTATTCATTTAAGAGAAAATTTATTTTACGAAAGTACTTTCATTGGTTAACTTTGTTGCCTGACAAGAATGGAGGACAGAATGCGCTTCTCAGCATTGCGCATATTTAAAGAAGGTCTAACGGGCAACATGAATTGGGAGCCGCATTGGAGGAACCCTAGTCCAAAATCTAGGTATGATGTGATAGTAGTAGGTGGTGGTGGTCATGGTTTATCCACTGCTTACTACTTGGCTAAAAACCATGGAATAAGAAATGTTGCAGTCCTCGAAAAAGGACATCTCGGCAGTGGTAACATTGGCCGAAATACCACTATCGTTAGAGCCAATTATTTATTACCTGGAAATTCTGAATTTTACAGTCATTCCCTAAAACTTTGGGAGGGGTTAGAATCAGATCTCAATTACAATGTTATGATGTCCCAACGTGGTCTTATAATGTTGTGCCATTCAGATGGACAACGAGATGCATTTGTACGGCGAGCCAATGCAATGAGAAGCAGGGGGGATGACGCTCAGATGTTGTCTGTGCAAGACCTGCGAAAACTTTTACCGTATCTAAATTATAATAGTGCCCGGTTCCCAATTTATGGTGGTTTGCTACAAAAAAGAGCTGGGACTGCAAGGCATGATGCGGTGGCGTGGGGCTATGCTCGAGCTGCAGATCAAAGGGGCGTTGATTTGATCCAAAACTGTGAGGTAACTGGCTTCAACATAAACAGTGGAAGAATTACAGGTGTTGAGACAACTCGTGGAAGAATTGAAGCAAATAAAGTTGCGATTGTTGTGGCTGGTCGTTCAAGCCAAGTAGCTCAGTTGGCGGGCATCCGACTGCCGATAGAAAGTCATATTTTACAGGCTTTTGTAACCGAAGGACTCAAGCCCATAATTAACAATGTGGTCAGCTTTGGAATGGGCCATTTTTATATTAGCCAATCTGATAAAGGTGGCCTTGTTTTCGGCGGCGACTTGGACGGATATGCATCCTATGCCCAAAGAGGTAATTTACCTTTATTGGAGCATGTTTTCGAGGCTGGTATGGCACTGATGCCGATGATCGGTAAAGCGAAGGTTTTAAGGTCATGGGGCGGAATAATGGATATGTCGCCCGATGGGAGCCCAATTATTGATAAAACATCAGTCGACGGATTATTTATAAATTGTGGATGGTGTTATGGAGGCTTTAAAGCGGTTCCAGCTTCCGGATACGCTTACGCCCACTTAATAGCTACTGATAACCATTTTCATACTGCAAAGAATTATAGATTTGAGCGTTTTCAAACTGGGTACCATTTGATGGATGAGGAGGGTACAGGTTCGCAACACAACCTGCATTAGAGCTAAATGATAAAGACAGTGTTTTAAGAGAATGAGCTGATTGAAATGAGAATACTATGCCCAAACTGTGGCGATAGAGACATACGGGAATTCTACTACCGCGGATCTGCACAGGATTTACATCGGCCAAATCTGGAGGATCGTCTTTCTGATTGGCACGCGTTTTTACATCTTAGGGATAATACAGCGGGTGAAATTCGTGATTTATGGTATCATGAGAAAGGCTGTAATAGCTGGCTCGTTGTGACTAGAAATACTATGACGCATGAAATTATAAAGACAGAATTAGTGAAAAATACGGACGAAAGACGGGCATGAGAATAGCTTCACAGGGAATTTTGAACCGAGATAAGGAGATAACTTTTTATTTTGACTCAAAACCGTATAAAGGATTTATCGGCGACACTGTTGCTTCAGCACTTCTTGCAAATGATGTCCATTTAGTCGGCCGCTCATTTAAATACCATCGGCCGAGGGGTGTATTGGGCATCGGTTCTGAAGAGCCCAATGCACTTATTTCAGTGCATAAAGGTGGAAGAGTAGAACCTAATGTTAGAGCTACGGTGCAAGAAATATCTCAAGGTTTAATAGTAGCTAGTCAGAATTCTTGGCCGAATCTAAAATTTGATGCTCTGGCTATCAATGATATTGCTGCTCCCTTTTTAAGTGCTGGGTTCTACTACAAAACTTTCATGTGGCCTCCAAGGTTTTGGGAGGCTTTGTATGAGCCTATAATTCGTCGCGCAGCTGGCCTAGGACGGCTAGATCCTAAAACTGATGACGACAATTATGATCAAAATTTTCTTTTTTGCGATCTTTTGATTATTGGCGGTGGTCCATCTGGATTGCTTTCCGCCTTACTAACGGCAAGGGCCGGCCTGGATGTAATACTGGTAGATGAAAATGCAAACCTCGGTGGCCAGCTTCGTTTTGAAAATACAATTATAGATGGGGATCATTGTAAAAACTGGGTCGATCGCTGTCTGGTTGAATTGCAATCACTAGATAATGTCAGAATGATATCGCGAGCGACAGTTTTCGGCATTTATGATCAGGGAACTTTTGGTGTAATAGAACGACTTTCTCACCACGTTCAACATACTGACAATGATGCTGTTGTAGATCGTTTTCACCGTGTAGTTGCCTCCGCAAGCATATTGGCATCTGGGTCAATAGAACGTCATATTGCTTTTGGCAATAACGATCGTCCTGGAATTATGATGGCAGGTGCAGTTCGTGGTTACTTAAATCATTATGGTGTTTCGACAGGAAGATCTGTTTCGATTTTTGGTAATAATGATGATGCTTTCAACACAGCGCACGATTTAAAGGATGCCGGTGTGGAAATAGCTGCTTATGTCGATAGTAGAAGTGATGCCGGTATCCAAGGTGATTTTCCAATTTTTAGAGGGGCTGAAGTTTATGATACCGGCGGAAGACTAGCGCTTGAACATATTTGCATACGAGATGAAAAAGGAGAGCACAAAATACAAACAGATTGTCTTGGAGTGGCAGGTGGTTGGAACCCAAGTATACATTTAAGTTGCCACACAAATTCAAAGCCTGAATGGAACAATGAAATTTCCGCCTTTATTTCTAGGGAAAACAGTGTCCCCGGTATGAAAGTTGTCGGTTCAGCAAATGGTCATTTTACAACGTCGGCCTGTTTTAAATCTGCGTTGGAAGTAGTGACTGAACTACTGAATTCAAAAGGAATGAAGATAAAAAGTAAATCGCTACCCAAGGCTTCTGATGCAGAGTACAATATTAGCCCACTTTGGGCTGTGGAGGGGCATAAAAGAGCATGGTTAGATTTTCAAAATGATGTAACTACAAAAGATATAGTGCAGTCAGTAAACGAAAATTTTAGCACTGTCGAACACATGAAACGTTACACGACACAAGGGATGGCAACTGATCAGGGTAAAGGTTCGAACGTTATCTCGATTGCGCTACTTGCTGATGCCAGTGGTGAGAGTATAGAAAGCACTGGCACTACAACTTTCAGGCCACCCTATACACCAATATCTATTGGGGCGATTGGCTCCTCCGGAAGGGATAAAGGATTTGCCCCGGAGCGATTTACGACAACGCATTCTACCTCGATTGCGCTCGCTGCACCTATGATTGAAGCTGGTTTGTGGTATCGTCCGAGCTATTATCCCAAGATAGGTGAGAATGATTGGTTGCAGTCTTGTAATCGTGAAGTTTTAAGTGTTCGAAAAAATGTTGGGATATGTGATGTTTCAACGCTTGGCAAAATCGAACTTCAAGGGTTAGATGCCGGTAAATTTCTTGATTTTGTGTATACTAACTCCTTTAGCTCTCTGGCTGTAGGCAGAGTTCGGTATGGGTTGATGTTGAGAGAAGATGGATTCGTAATGGATGATGGCACATCAGCAAGGCTATCAGAAAACTCATACCTTATGACAACTACTACTGCTGCGGCAGGTTCTGTTATGCGACATTTAGATTTTGTTCACCAAGCCTACAGGCCAGATTTAGATGTTAGATTTGTGTCAGTGACAGAGCAATGGGCGCAATTTGCTGTTTCTGGCCCTAGGTCCAGAGATGTTATTACATCAATTTTGGATGAGCCTCTAAATAAAAAGGCTTGGCCTTTCATGGCATGTGGTGAAATTAAAGTCATGGGTGTAAAAGCACGCCTTTTCAGAATTTCATTTTCTGGTGAGCTAGGATTTGAACTGGCCATACCTTCACGATATGGCGCTAGCCTCTTTAATGTTCTAAAGTTAGTAGCTGAGCAGCATGGAGGCGGTATTTATGGTATGGAGGCTATGAATGTTATGCGCCTAGAGAAAGGATTTATCACACATGCTGAAATCGATGGAAGGGCTACGGCCTATGACGTTGGCATGCAAAGAATGCTAAGTCAGAAAAAAGATTTTATTGGAAATAAAATGGCACAAAGGCCAGGACTACTAGACCCTAATCGAGAAAGGCTGGTTGGACTAAAAACGAAAGGGTCTATAAGTAGACTGAAGGCGGGATCACAGCTTTTCAATGTTAACGATGAACCTCTGGCTGATAATAATCAAGGCTTTATATCTTCGGTGGCCTTTTCACCTATTGAGAATTGCCACATTGGGCTAGCTTTCTTGAAGCGTGGACCAGAGCGATGGGGCGAGCATATAAATGCCGTTAATTTTATGGCTGATAACCAGTTAGAATGTGAGGTTTGTAATCCTGTATTCTATGATCCAGATGGAAAAAAAATGCATGCGTAGTTTATCGGCGTTACGTCCTGCGGCAGGGTTGTGCCCCGTAAAATTTGATGGATTAGAACTCGTCGAATTGGACCTCTCTTACCTTTTTTCGATCTCACCATTTCCTGGATTTGAAAAAAAATGCTCCGCAATTCTCAAAGAAAACCATGGACTATACTTGCCAAAGGTTTGCAGAGCTACGGGAAATTCAAGGGTAAGAGCAATTTGGTTTGGAAGCTTCACTTTGTTAGTCGGCGAAAAACCTGATCTCGCAATAACTGATTTAGCCGCAGTCACTGATCAAAGTGATGCTTGGTGTACGTTAAGGTTGAGAGGCAAATGTGTCGAAGAGGTACTGCAGCGTCTTTGTCCAATTGATGTGCGCTTGAGCAAGTTTAAAACTGGGTATGTTGCGAGGACCATGCTGGGGTTGTTGCATGTAACCATTCATAGAAGCGGTAAAGAGCAATTTGATATATACAGTTATAGATCAATGTCACAGACATTGGTTAGTGAAATAACGTATTCAATGAAAAAGACTGTGAATATCGTTAAACAAAATTTTTAACTTGCCATTATTGATATGCGTTTCACTGGACAACCATACAAGAAAGACTGATGATAAATCATGAGCTTACCAAATGGATTCTTAGATGAACTTAGGTCTAGAATTTGCCTATCAGATGTAGTTGGGCGTAAAGTCCAGTGGGATTTGCGCAAATCCAACCAGGCTAGAGGTGATATGTGGGCTCCTTGTCCGTTTCATCAAGAAAAAACAGCAAGTTTTCATGTGGACGATAATAAGGGGTTTTATTACTGTTTTGGTTGTCAAGCTAAAGGTGATGCGATCGGTTTTATAAAAGAAACAGAGAATGTAAACTTTATTGAAGCAGTGGAGATCCTAGCTTCAGAAGTTGGCCTTCAGATGCCTGAATTTGATCCAAAGTCCAAAGAAAAAGCCGACCGAAATAAAATATTGCTCGAAATTATGGAGCAGTCTGTAAATTTTTTTCGCCTTACACTCAATTCAAAGCAGGGAAAGCATGCACTCGAGTATTTAAAGAAGCGTGGACTTTATGCAGATGCTATTGAGCGTTTTGAAATAGGCTTTGCGCCTGCAGATCAAACTATTCTAACTCAGAAATTGATAGATAAGGGTTATGATTTGGACGCAATTATTGAAACTGGCATGTCTGCAAAATCTGATGAGGGCAATCGAATATATGATCGTTTTCGAGGGCGAATAATGTTCCCAATTCGTGACAGTAGGGGACGGTGTATTGCATTTGGTGGAAGATCTTTAGATCCTGCGGCTCGGGCAAAATATCTTAATTCTCCTGAAACACCTTTGTTTGATAAAGGTAGTAATCTTTATAACTTAGTAAGTGCAAGGTCTGCCGTTGGAAGGGGTGAGCCCTTGATTGTTACCGAAGGATATATGGACGTAATTGCCCTAGATTCAGGAAATTTTAATGGAGCTATAGCTCCGCTTGGTACTGCGATTACTGAAAAACAATTGCAACTTATGTGGCGTATATCACCTGAACCAATCATCGCTTTGGATGGTGACAAAGCGGGATTGCGTGCTGCCTACAGGTTAATTGACCTTTCTCTTCCACTTCTTAAAACTGGTAAGGCATTAAGGTTTTCAATTATGCCAGAGGGTAAGGATCCTGATGACCTAATTCGAAACGAGGGGGCTTCTTTATTTAAAAATCTTATCGATGAAGCAGTGCCAATGGTGGATTTGATCTGGAGAAGAGGAATACAAAATACCAGAAAGACCGAATTTAAAAGTAATTCCAGATTGATGCCACAAAGCAATACGAAGTCATCTTTCTTAGTGGCGGCAGACGAAAAAACGGTATCAGCGCAAATCCGCGAGTCGACAATTATAGCAGTGTTGATGACGTTTCCAGAATTGATTGAGATATTCTACGATGAGTTAATAATGATAGATCTCGTAAGTCCCGACTGTGATTTGATCCTTAAGGAACTCGTTAAAATAGACAAAGGAATCAAAGCCGAAATCAAGAATGAACTTATGGAGAAAATTGGTGATGAGAAAGTCGAGAAACTTTTGAGCCTATCACACCTGAGAGTTTTACCCTGTCTTCGTGCAAAAGGTACAATAGAAATGGGTCAACAAACTCTGCAGGAGGAACTTGCAAAGCTCAATAGTGAACGAGGTCTATTGGTAGAAGTGGATGAAATTAATAATACACCGCCCGAAGAATGGCATGAAAGAGACTTCTCTAGACTTGGAATGGCCAATAACGCAAAACAGCGAACAGTGAGTTCCGTTCAGGAGGATACAATTAATTATGAGCAAGCGCAAAACGGTTTGAACATAAATCGAGAAGAACGTCTTAAACTAGATGAAATTCGGAAAACCATTAGCTTTGATAAGAAAAAAAAGTAACTGAGCTGATAAAAAAATGTATTTTATCGTTCATTTGGGTGGCCGAATCAGTGAATTTGTATATTGATTCTCTCAAAACGAATCATTCAACGTTATTGGGAGTTGTGAATGGCCGCCAAGGATACAGAAGAAAAAAAATCAGAAGATCAAGAAGCAGATCTCTCCCTAGATATGAGCCAATCTGCAGTTAAGAAAATGATCGCAGAGGCTCGTGAGCGTGGGTACATCACATACGATCAACTAAACAATGTATTGCCTCCCGATCAAGTATCGTCGGAACAAATTGAAGATGTTATGTCGATGTTATCGGAGATGGGAATAAATATTATTGAAGATGATGAGGCTGAAGAAGAAGATAATAGGAATACTGAACTAGTAACAACAGCCGGAACCAAGGATGTTGCTCTTTCGTCAGGAGACACTGAAAAGTTAGATAGAACGGATGATCCAGTTCGCATGTACTTGCGAGAAATGGGATCCGTTGAATTACTCAGCAGAGAAGGTGAAATTGCGATCGCCAAGCGCATCGAGGCTGGTCGAAATACAATGATTTCAGGTTTGTGCGAGAGTCCTCTAACTTTTCAGGCGATAACAATATGGCGCGATGAGTTGCTCAACGAAGATATTCTGCTTAGGGATGTCATAGATCTTGAAGCGACTTTTGGAAATCAGTTAGGTGAAGACGATGAGCCAGTTATAGACACCGCAAATGTAACTGCTGAAAAAGCGGCAGTAAAGAATAGTGAGCCAGAATTAGATGCTGATGGAAATCCGATTATTCATGATGACGACGATGACGAGGATGATGAACATTCAAATATGTCTCTGGCTGCCATGGAGGCCGCCCTTAAACCTCAAGCGCTAGAAACTTTAGATCGCATTGCGGATGACTATGAGCGTCTTTCTACAATGCAGGATGTTCGCATTTCTGCAGCTTTGAACAAAAGCAAAAATTTTACTTCTGATGAGGAGGAAACCTATCAGTCGCTAAGAGCTGAAATTGTGCAGCTGGTAAACGAATTACATCTTCATAATAACAGAATAGAGGCACTTATCGATCAGCTATACGGTATCAATCGTAGGATTATGCAAATCGATGGGGCGATGGTTAAGTTGGCTGATCAGGCCCGTATTAACCGTCGGGATTTCATTGAAGAGTATCGAGGTCATGAGTTAGATCCCGGTTGGTTAGATAGTATGGCAGAAAAAACTGGCCGTGGCTGGCAAATGTTTATTGAAAAGTCGCGTGAAAAAGCGGAAGAACTCAGGGCAGATATGGCCCAGGTCGGCCAGTATATTGGATTGGATATAGCAGAGTTTCGCAGAATCGTAGCACAAGTCCAAAAAGGTGAGAAGGAAGCCCGCCAAGCAAAAAAAGAAATGGTTGAAGCTAATCTAAGGTTGGTGATTTCGATTGCTAAAAAATACACAAATCGTGGCTTACAGTTTCTTGATTTGATTCAAGAGGGTAACATTGGGTTGATGAAAGCGGTTGATAAATTTGAGTATAGGCGTGGCTATAAATTTTCAACATATGCAACTTGGTGGATTCGGCAGGCCATTACTCGTTCGATAGCAGATCAAGCACGAACAATTCGGATTCCTGTCCATATGATTGAGACGATAAACAAGTTGGTCAGGACTGGCCGTCAAATGTTGCACGAGATAGGTCGAGAACCGACCCCCGAGGAATTAGCAGAAAAGCTACAGATGCCGCTTGAAAAAGTTCGCAAGGTTATGAAAATTGCTAAAGAACCTATTTCACTCGAAACGCCTATTGGTGATGAGGAGGATAGTCAGCTTGGAGATTTTATAGAAGATAAAAATGCAGTTTTGCCTCTCGACAGTGCGATACAAGAAAATCTCAAAGAAACTACGACCAGAGTATTGTCATCACTAACGCCTCGTGAAGAACGTGTTCTGCGGATGAGGTTTGGAATTGGTATGAATACCGATCACACTTTGGAAGAAGTAGGCCAACAATTCAGTGTGACTAGAGAGCGGATTAGGCAAATTGAAGCCAAGGCACTCAGGAAACTGAAACATCCCAGCCGTTCTCGCAAGTTAAGAAGTTTCTTGGATCAGTAGAGCTCTAATTTTAGTGGTAAACGGGAAATTTGACTAAGCTTAAAAAGATCGTAATCAAAACAGACGGACCAGGTCTTTATGAGTTTACTGATGACCTAAAGACTTGGGTTGATGGTGACGGTATTTTGCATCTTTTTGTAACACATACTTCCGCTAGTCTACTAGTTCAGGAGAACTTTGATCCAGAAGTAAAAATAGATTTAAATAATTTTTTTCAGCGATTAGTGCCGTTAAGTTCTGATCCAAGCATGAGCTACCTTACACATCGATACGAGGGTGAAGATGACATGCCAGCGCATATAAAAGCCTCTCTCGGTCAAGTTTCCTTAGCCATCCCTGTAATGAAAGGTGAATTGGCTCTGGGTTCCTGGCAAGGAATATATTTATTCGAACATAGGAAGGCTCCAAAGATTAGAGAAGTTGTAGCAAAGCTGCAAAGCGACATATAATTTTACCAGAATAAAAAAAAGTGTATCAAATAGTATTACGACACAATATGTTGTTGGTAGAAAGCTGGGAACAACAGCCCATGCTCGATAAAACTGTTTGAAAGGAAGATCAATGCGCTGCCCTTTTTGTGGTAATATTGATACTCAAGTCAAGGATTCCAGGCCTGCTGAAGATCACGTATCAATTCGCAGAAGAAGATTTTGCTCCGCATGCGGAGGCCGATTTACAACGTATGAGCGGGTGCAATTGCGGGACCTAGTAGTCATAAAGTCTAATGGTCGTCGAGAAGAATTTGATAGATCAAAGCTAGAAAGATCTATTCGAATTGCGCTGCAAAAGAGACCAGTTGAGCATGAGCGTATGGATCAAATGATTTCTGGAATTGTGCGCAGATTGGAAAGCTCGGGCGAAACAGATATTCCCTCCAATCAAATTGGTGAAATCGTTATGGAGTCCTTGGCGCGAATTGACACAGTTGCCTATGTCCGTTTTGCCAGTGTTTATAAGAATTTTCAAAACCCGGATGATTTTGACAAATTTGTTAGTGAGTTACGCCCAAAACCAGTCGAAGAATAGCCTGAAGCATGGTTAGTCAGTCCTTGACTTATGAACATTATATGACTGTAGCTTTGTCTCTTGGTCGCCGCGGGCTTGGTAAAACCTGGCCTAATCCCTCAGTCGGCTGCGTTATTGTTAACGATGGTGTTGTCGTTGGAAGAGGAAATACTGGGGATGGTGGCAGGCCACATGCCGAGACTCAGGCATTGGCCCAAGCCGGTAACCGGGCTAAAGGAGCAACTGTTTTTGTAACATTGGAGCCCTGCTCTCATGAGGGTCAGACAGGTTCTTGTGCAAAAGCTCTAATCGATGCAGGTGTTGGCCATGTAGTAGTAGCAATTAAAGACGATGATCCGCGTGTAAACGGTTCCGGTTTGTTAATGTTAAAATCAGCTGGAATTAAAGTCACAACTGGGGTTCTCTCTGAAAAAGCAAAATATGCTCATAGCGGCTTTTTGACAAAAACTAACGAAAGTAGACCTAAGGTAACTTTAAAATTAGCAACTAGTCTTGATGGGCGGATTGCGACACGATCAGGTGACAGTCAGTGGATTACAAGTGAGAAATCGAGAGAAATAGTTCACCTTCAACGATCGTCTCACGACGCAATAATGGTTGGCGCCGGAACCGTTAGAAAAGATAACCCAAGACTGACTGTAAGAAATATTGCGCGTGCAGCAAATCCTGTTCGAGTGTTAATTTCAAATAAAATCAACTTACCTCAAGATAGTAAAATATTTGCTTCTATGAAGTCTCACCCCACTTGGATCGTCCACGGTACTGATACAAATGAAGGAACAAAAAAGACATGGGCCGAAGAGGGAGCAAAGCTGCTGGAAGCAAAATGTATTAATGGTAAGATTATACTCAAAAACGCACTTAAAAACTTGGCATTTGAAGGGCTTACTTCAGTTTATTGCGAAGGTGGCAGTCATCTAGCCGCAGGCTTACTGTCAAACAACCTTGTAGATGAATTGATTATTTTCACAGCAGGAATTATTATAGGAGAGGATGGTTTGCCGACAGTTGCATCGTTAGGACTTGATAAACTCCAAAACGCTCGACGCTTAGATTTAATGGAATCTGTAACTCTGGGTGATGATATAATGACTCGATGGTCTGTAAAATAATCAACATCCAGAAAACTATAAAAATCAAAATAATTTAGTTTGAAACTACCACTTCTATTCTTGCTTTTATCTAGGTAAGTTCCAGATATCCAGATTAGTAAGGTATTGAAATTCTAATTTTCAAAAAATAAGTCGGAAGGATTGTAGCATGTTCACTGGAATAGTAACCGACATAGGTAGAATTATTGAGCTTGAAAAGCGAGGTGATTTAAGGGCACGTGTAGAGACAAAATATGATATGAGTACTGTCGCGATCGGTGCGTCTATTGCATGTGATGGAATTTGTTTAACAGTAATCAAAACTGGTTCTAATTGGTTTGACGTAGAGATTAGCGCAGAAAGTGTTGAAAAGACCCACTTGAAATTTAACACATGGGTGATTGGAACAAGCCTTAACCTGGAAAGAGCTCTGAGAGTTGGAGATGAGCTTGGGGGGCATATAGTGTCTGGGCATGTCGACGGGGTCGTTGAAATAGTCGATATTAAGGATGAAGGCGACAGCACTAGGTTTGTTCTTTTAGCACCCTCAGATTTGCAAAAATTTATTGCTCCAAAAGGGTCGGTCGCCTTAAATGGAACTTCTCTAACTGTTAACGAGGTCCATTCGTCAAAATTTGGAGTAAATGTAATTCCTCATACTAAAGAAGTAACTACTTGGGGCTCTTCAAAAATTGGTGACCATTTAAACTTAGAGATTGATACGCTGGCTCGCTACGTGGCACGATTGAAAGAAGTGAATGAAGAGATCGCTCACTCGGCTGGCTGAAATCCCTCAATCAGTTGAAAAAGACCAATTCGCGCTCCTATAAATATGCAGAATAATGTAATTGGAGCAGAATAACTCAGAGTGCTAAATGCCGTTAAGCCTTGGCCAACAGAGCAGCCGAAAGATATTACAGCGCCAACGCCCATTATTGAGGCACCAAGGATTTGACGTTTCAGTTCTCGTGGGTCTTCACATGCCTCCCAGCGAAAATGGCCTTTTATTAGAGAGCCGATAAACGCACCAATAAGTACTCCGAGCACTGCTCCGATACCAAACTTTATATTTATGGCACTTCCGTACATAGCGTAAAGAATAGTTTCACCTGCTGGTGCAACAAATGTGAAAGACTGAATTGCAATGGGATCGTATGATATCGAAGCTATCCATGATGTCCCTAGCCATCCAGCAACAATAGCTACCGCTACAATTACCGACCAAAAAATAGAGTTGAATTGTATTTTGTTTTTCCAGTTATAGAGGCCATAAATTAGAAAAATTACTCCTATTGTTGAACCTCCAATTACTGGATTAATTCCAAGGCTATGAAACCCAAGGTATGATAAACTTGGTGGAATGGGAGACTCCAGAGGCATCACAGGAAATAAGCTCGCGCGTGTTTTTGCTAGTGGCCCGGAGATGGTGATATAAGCAGAAACTCCCATCACTAAAACAATTACAAACGAGCGTAAGTCCCCCCCTCCGAGACGAGCTAGAGCTCCATATCCACAATTGCCACAGATTGCCATACCATATCCAAAAAGAAGACCTCCTAATACTGAAGAATATGGGTTCCATTCAGTTGAAAGGTATAGACTTGCTAAACTATTAATTAGTCCAAAATTTGATAAAAAGTGCACGGATATAATGCTAAGGCCGAGTGCGATTGCCCACATGCGGACCCTTATTTGTGAGCCACCATAAGTTGCATCTTCAATTGCTCCAAGTGTACAAAATCTACCCATTCGAGCGGCTAATCCTAAAAGAATACCTCCGATTAAACCAATAAGAGCTGAAAGTTCATTTCCATCTAGAGCCTCAAGCACAGCGTATAGCACTCCCGCATTTGTAGTTGATTTTATGCTTGGAGATCACAACAACAGTATTAAGCATCGTTCTCAGCACAAAACAGATCATATACCACTTCTAGCACACGTTTAGGCTTATCGTCGGCGAGGCGATAATAAATAGTTTTCCCATCGCGTCTTGGAACTACAAGTCCCTCAAGCCTAAGTCGCGAAAGCTGTTGTGATACTGCGGCTTGTCTTGCTGAAAGAAGATCCTCAAGTTCAGTGACAGATTTTTCACCAGAAACTAAATGACATAAAATCATTAGACGTCCTTCATGACTTATCGCCTTTAAAAAAGCCGAAGCGCTCGTGGCTTTTTCCACAACAGCATCCAGTTCGTCTTCTGACATATTCTCTGTTATGACTGGGAGTGTCATTACAATTTAACCCTCAAGTGTGCTTTAGGTTAGTCCAAATTGCTATTACGTTCAATTTCTATTTGATTTTATTCATTTAATATTATCAACCCTTCGTCAAAATTTGTTTCTCGTTTAAGTATCACTTCCAGCATTCCCCAAAATAAATCGTCTCCAATATACCCCTCTATTCGAGCGATTTCTCTTAAATTTTTTGTAAGTATGAATGTAGGTGTGAAAACAACAGGGTGAACAAATGTAATTTTTTCATCATACTCACTAATGTCAACTCGCACTAATGGGGCAAAGTTTCCTTCAGCAGTCTTTGGATAAATAGCGGATAATTCTTCATCCCATATCTCACAATAAATACATCCCTGCTGCTCAACATAAATTAGATTGTAGTTTTCGCTCGCCTTTAGAAAATTAGAACTCAAATAAAGTGCCAGTGCAGAGAATGTAAGTGATTTTAGTAAAATTCTCATGGAGATAAGCCGTGATTGACGCAACTTGTTACTTTTTCTATAATATGAATATGTGAATTAGACAAGGATTTGCCAATGTTGGATGTCTCATTATGGGGAGCTTTCATTGGCGGATTAGTTGTATTTTTCTCTCCTTGTATATTGCCTATTGTACCTTTTTATTTGAGTTACATGGCAGGATCTGGTCTTGCAGCTATCAAGGCTAGTGATACCATGTCACATGAAATTCGCAGACGCGCTGTAATATCTTCAATCAGTTTTTCGTTAGGAATTATATGCGTGTTCGTTCTTCTAGGTGCAGCAGCATTTTCTATTTCGCAAACATTTCGAAGTTATCAAGATGAATTCAGATGGGTAGCTGCAGCAATCATTCTAATAATGGGTTTGCATTTCCTGGGTGTACTAAAAATTGCGTTTCTTGATCGCCAGTTTCAAATTCAAATTGGTGATACTGGTAAGATGAATGTATTAGGATCCTTTGTTGTTGGTGTTGCCTTCGCTGCCGGCTGGACCCCCTGTGTGGGCGGTGTGCTCACGGCCGTTATCATGACCGCTTCACTGGAGACAACAGCTTATCGCGGTCTATTGTTACTGTTTGTATTCGGGGTTGGTTTGACCATGCCTTTTATAATTGCGGCCTGGTTCATAAATCCTTTTCTGCGTTTTATGGCGAAGTTTCGCGCGTATCTCAATTACGTGGAAAAGCTTATGGGGTTGCTGCTAATATTTTTTGCTGGTCTTCTGATAACTGACTCAATTAATGGCTTAGCCAACTGGATGTTGGTCTCTTTCCCTAATCTGTTTGGAGTATAAAAGATGGTTAATAAGTTTCTTAAAATTTTACTGCTCGCTACGTCCCCACTATTTGTTAATCCTGCCATTGCGCTAGAGGTTGGAGATGATGGCCTTCATAAAACACGTTGGATGCAGGATACCTTTAAGGATCTCCGTGAGGATTTAGAAGAGGCAAACGCTGAAGGAAAGCGACTTGTCTTATTTTTTGAACAAATTGGCTGTATTTATTGTACAAAAATGCACAAAGAGGTTTTTTCGAAAGAAAATATTTCAGATTACATTGAGGATAATTTTTTTGTAGTACAATTAAATC